>CAJYIG010000336.1 GCA_913774725.1 uncultured Curtobacterium sp.
GTGCGGACCCTTCATTGGGCCAGCAGCGCAGCCGGTTCGAGCCCGAGCACGTCGGCGACCGAGAGGAGCTCCTCGAGGCGGAACCGGCCGGGCGCCCGGAGGTGCCGCGACAGTGTTGCGATCGGGATGCCGGTCTGCTCGGCGAGCCAGGTCTGCGTCTGTCGCGTGCGGGCGAGTTGCGCGAGGATCTCGCCGCCGACGCCGCCCGCGGTCGACCGCGGCTTGATCGAAGGGTGCGCAGTAGTGCGTACCCCTTCGGCTGGTGCCTCTTGCTGTTGCCCGGCCGCGCGCTCGAGCTCCTCGCGCACGACGGTCCGGATGATGGTCTCGATGTTCGTCACGCTCGCCATGTTGCCCACGTTCTGCCCACAGAAGCGTGGGCACGGGAGGGGCTCTGCTCTCACCTACTGGCCCTGATTGGCTCAATTAGCGCTCAATGGCCGGCCGAGCCTGCGCGTCATGGGGTCGTGGCCAGAGTTCAAATCCCTCCGTCTCCGCACTCCACGGAACCCCCGCCGCCGGCGGGGGTTCTGTCGTTCCGGCGTCGTGCCACTCAGTGCGCTGGCGGGTTTCTGAAGCGGCCGCGTCCGCGTGAGACGCCCTCCCGTTGCTGAGACGACGCCGGATCCCGCGGGGTCTCGTCGGGGCGGAGGTGCTTCGCGCGGACGGCAGCGTTCCGTCAGGCGCGGGGAGGCGCGGTCGTCGACCGGACGACCAGGGTCGGCGCCACCAGCGTCCGTTCCGGCGCGCCCTGCCCTCGCGGAGCGCCGATCAGGTCCACCAGGCGCTCCGCCGCGAGCCGGCCGACCTCGTCGTTGTGCGGGTCGACGGTGGTCAGCCGGACGAGCGGTGACGATGCGAGCGGCGTCTCGTCGTTGCCGATCACCGAGACGTCCTCGGGCACGTGGAGGCCCGCGTCGCGCACGGCGGCGATCGCTCCCATCGCCATGACGTCGTTCGCCGCGAACACCGCGGTCGTCTCCGGGTGCTCCACCAGTGCTCGCCGCGTGCCCTCGTACCCGGTCGACTCGGCGGTGGCGCCGCTGCCGTAGACGAGCGGTGCGGAGCCGGCCGCGACCATCCGCTCGACGGCGGCTGCGCGCCGGGCGGCAGCCGGGCCTCCCGAGCCGGTGACGTGGACGATGTGCCGGTGGCCGAGCGAGAGCAGGTGCTCGGTCGCGAGCCGCCCGCCCGCGGCCTCGTCCGACGCGACGACGTCCAGTCCGCTCGGCACCGTCGCCCGTTCGCCGGCGACGACGACCGGGGTGCCGGGCGGGACCGCGGTGTCGGCGGAGCCCTCGGCGGCGAGCACCACCCCGTCGACGCGGAGCGCCAGGAGGTCGTCGAGCGGTGACGTGCCGAGGTGGGCGTTGGCCCGGGTGTCCGCCAGGGTCAGCCGGAGACCGTGCGGCGCCAGTGCCGTGCGCACGCCCTCGAGCATCGGCACGAACCAGGGGTTGCGGAAGTCGTCCACGACCACGCCGACGGTGCGCGTGCGGGTCCCGGCGAGGATCGCGGCAGCGCGGTTCGGTCGGTAGTCGAGCTCGTCCGCGGCGGCGAGGACGGCCGCGCGCCGTGCGGGGGAGACGCCCGGGTCGTCCCGCAGCACCATCGACACCAGCGACTTCGACACCCCGGCTCGTGCGGCGACGTCGACGATCGTCGGTGAGCGGTGCGACACGGGCGCCTCCGGACGGATCGCAGGATCGGGGCTTGACAGGACATGCACTGCCGTCGGTACAGTCTAGTGCGCTCTGGAACGTTCCAGAGTCCCACTCGTCTCGAAGGAGAGCACGCATGGTCGACAGCATCGGCGTCGCCGTCATCGGCGCTGGCATGGCGGGGAAGGCCCACGCTGCCGCATGGCGCAACGCCCCGTCCCTCTTCGCACCGACCCTGCCGCCGGTGCGGCTCGTCTCGGTGTGCGACGTGTACGAACCCGTCGCCGCCGAGACCGCCCGGCGCTTCGGCTACGCACGGCACGACACCGACTGGCGTGCGGTGGCCGCGGCGGACGACGTCGACGTCGTCAGCGTGGTCGTCGCGAACCACCTGCACCGCGAGGTCGTCGAGGGGCTGCTCGCGGCGGGCAAGCACGTGCTGTGCGAGAAGCCCCTGTCGGACACGCTCGAGGACGCCCGGGCGATGGCGTCCGCAGCCGACCGTGCGGCGGAGCGCGGGGTCGTCGGACGGATCGGCTTCACCTACCGTCGCGCGCCCGGGCTCGCGGCGATCCGGGAGCTCGTGACCGACGGCACCCTCGGGCGGGTCCTGCACGTCTCGGGTCGGTACTGGACCGACTACGGCGCCTCACCCGACGTCCCGATCTCGTGGCGCTTCACCGGGGCACCGGGCACCGGGGCGCTCGCCGACGTCGGCTCGCACCTGACGTACGTCGCCGAGTTCCTCGCCGGGCCGGTGTCGAGCGTCTCCGGCGGGACGTTCACCACCGCGGTCACCGAGCGTCCGGTCGCCGCCGGCTTCGCGCTGCGCGGGCAGGACGTCCCGCTGACCGGGGAGCGCGCCGTCGTGGAGAACGACGACTACGCCACGTTCTCGGCGCGCTTCGGGGACGGCACGGTCGTCGGTTCGCTCGAGGCGTCCCGGGTCGCCACCAGCCACCCGAACGGCCTGGTCGTCGAGGCCTTCTGCGAGCACGGCGCGGCGCGCTGGGACCAGGAGCGTCCGTCCGAGATCGGTCTCGCGCTGCAGTCGGACGGCTCGCGGACCGGAGGGTACCGCCAGGTGGTGCTCGGACCGGACCACCCGTACGTCGCCGGCGGGATGGCGATGGACGCGCCCGGTGTCGGCTGGGGACAGAACCAGATGTTCGAGTACCAGGCGCGGGCGTTCCTCGACGAGGTCGCCGGCGTCGTCGACCCGTTGCCGACGAACGCGACCTTCCACGACGGCGTCCACAACATGGAGGTCCTCGACGCGGTGGCCCGGTCCGCGGCAGCCGACGGCGCGGTGCAGACGGTCGCCGAGGCGGTGCACGCATGAGGCTCGGGCTGTACGACGCGATCCTGCACGACCGCCCGCTCGAGGACGCCCTGCGGGTCGTCGCGGCGAACGGTCTCACCGGCATCGAGCTGAACACCGGTGGGTTCCTGCCCAGCGTGCACGTCCCGGACGTCGACGCGATCCTGGTCGACGACGCCGTCCGCGACGCGTTCCTCGCGCGGTTCGCCGGCACCGGTGTCGTGATCGCCGGGCTCAACTGCAACGGCAACCCGTTGCACCCGGACCCGGCGATCGGCCCCACCCACGCCGACGACGTCCGTCGCAGCATCCGCCTGGCCGGTCGGCTCGGGCAGACGCGGGTCGTGACGATGTCCGGGCTGCCGGCGGGGGAGCCCGGAGGGCGCCGTCCGAACTGGGTGGTGAACGCGTGGAACTCCGCCGCGCTCGACGTCCTCGAACACCAGTGGAGCGTCGCCGTGCCGTTCTGGCAGGAGATCGACGCGCTCGCCGGGGAGCACGGCGTGCGGGTCGCGCTCGAGCTGCACCCGCAGAACCTCGTGTTCAACGTCGCGACGATCCGCGAACTCGTCGAGCGCGGTGGGCTGACGAACGTGGGGGTCGAGCTCGACGCGTCGCACCTGTTCTGGCAGCAGATGGACCCGGTCGCCGTGGTCCGCGAACTCGGGCCGCTCGTCGTCCACGCCGCCGCGAAGGACGTCCGGATCAACCCGGCGGCGGCGCTGAACGGCGTGCTCGACAACTCCTTCCGCCGACTCGCGCCGGACGAGTCCCGCACGAACCTGGGCGGCGACGAGTGGGCGAACGCCTGGCCGTCGCCGTCGTCCTGGGACTTCGTCGCGCTCGGCAAGGGACACCCGACCGCGTACTGGACCGAGTTCCTCCGTGCGCTGCACGAGGTCGACCCGGAGATGCGCGTCAACATCGAGCACGAGGACACCGAGCTCGGGCGCGAGGAGGGGGTCGCGGTCGCAGCCCGGGTGCTGATCGCCGCCGAGGCGGCGCGGGCGGCGGCGGACGGCGCGGACGAGCGCACGGCGGACGGGGGCGCTCCGCACGAGCACGCGACGGACGCGGTCGGGCGGTCGGCGTCCTGAGGTGCGGACCGGCGGACGGGAGGCGCGTGGGGGGCCCGCCCCGCGCCCCCCGTCCGCCGGGTGGTCGCGTCCGGGTGTGCCTTCCGGATGATCGGTGACGCATCCCCCGGCGGCTGTCACCGCGCCGTTGTAGCATGCACGACACCTGTCCCGAGACGAGGAGGCCTGCGTGCCGGAC
>CAJYIG010000337.1 GCA_913774725.1 uncultured Curtobacterium sp.
CCGGACTGCCGGGCGATCGCCTGGGCCAGGGTCGTCTTGCCGGTGCCGGGCGGACCCCAGAGGATCACGGAGACCCCGCCGGGGTTCTCGCGCGTGCCGGTGGCGAGCTGCACCAGCGGGCTGCCGCGCCCGAGCAGGTGCTGCTGCCCCGCGACCTCGTCGAGGCTCGTCGGCCGCATCCGCACCGCCAGCGGGACGGACCCCTGAGCCAACCCGGCGCGACCACCCGTCGTGGGCGCGCGCATGCCCGATCGATCCGCTGCCATGCTCCGATCGTAGGCCGCACCACCGACGTGCTGCGTGCCTCCAGGCCGGCGCCGCCCCTCGGTCCGCTACGCTCGTCGGCACAGTCGACGAGAGGTCCGATCAGCACCGTGGCACCGAAGAACCAGGCGCGCGACAACCGCGAGGCGCGTGAGCGGCTCCGTCTGTACCAGGCCCGACAGGGCCTGCACGACCGGCAGCGACGCCGGCGGGTGCGGGACGACGTCGTCGGTGTGGGGGTGCTCGTCCTGGTCGCGGCCCTGGCCACCGGGTCGCAGCTCGCCTTCGCCGGGTCGCAGGCCGGGAGCGCACCGGTCGCCAGCGCGAGCGCGTCGTCCACCCCGACCCCCTCGGCGAGTGCGACGGCCGGCAACACCGGGACGGTGCCGAGCAAGAACATTGCGGACGGGACGACCTGGACCGGCACGCTGACCCTGAACAAGGACGTCCGGCTCGGCATCGAGCTCGACGGGAAGGCAGCGCCGCAGGCGGCGAGCGTCGAGATCGACCTGATCCGCAAGCAGTTCTACGAGGGCACCACGTGCCACCGGCTCGCCGACAGCGCGGACTTCCGGTTCCTGCAGTGCGGTTCCGCCAACGGCGACGGCACGGGCGATGCCGGGTTCCAGTACGGGCCGCTCGAGAACGTCCCGAGTGACGGCCGGTACGCGGCGGGCACCCTCGCGATCGCACGCGGAGCGTCGCCGTACTCGCAGTCGACGCAGTTCTTCATCGTCTACGGCGACACGACGCTCGACGGCTCGACGGGTGGGTACACCGTGGTCGGCAAGGTCACGAGCGGGCTCGACGACCTGGAGCGCGAGATCACCTCGAAGGGCATCGCGTCGGCGGGGTCGGACGGTACCGGAACGCCGAAGGTCGCGACGACGATCACCGGCGCGACCATCCGCGAGCAGGACTGACCGGACCGGTCGGCCCCGACACCGGAGTCCGGTCGTCCACAGCCCGCACGTCCGACTGGCCCCCGGGCCCCTCCGGTGCAATAGGCTGACGACCTGACCGTGCCGACGGGGACGTCGGCGATGCACGACCACGATCGAGGCGAGACCTGTGGGACCTGACGAAGCAACGACCTGGGGCCGGGTCGACGAGAACGGGACGGTGTACGTCCGGTACGACGACGGCGAGAAGGTCGTCGGCGAGTACCCGGACGCCACCCCGGACGAGGCCCTCGCGTACTTCGCGCGCAAGTACGCCGACCTCGAGGGGCAGGTGAAGATCGCCGAGCAGCGCGTCCAGCGCGGCGCCTCGGCGAACGACGTCGCCCGGACCGTCGAGCACCTGCGCACGCAGGTCGCCGAAGCCCGTGTGGTCGGCGACCTGAAGTCGCTCGAGAACCGGGTCGCCGCCCTGTCCGAGCAGGTGGGCTCGCTGACGAAGGAGCAGCAGGCACAGGCGCAGCAGGCGCTCACCGACGCGCTGGCGTACCGGACCTCGCTGGTCGAGGAAGCCGAGTCGCTCGCCGCCGTCGACCCGGCTCGGGCGCAGTGGAAGCAGATCACCGCGCAGCTCGACGACGTCTTCGCACGCTGGCAGCAGCACCAGCACGACGGCCCGCGCCTGCCGAAGAACGAGGCCAACGAGCTGTGGAAGCGCTTCCGCGCCGCCCGTTCGACCGTCGACCAGCACCGCCGCGCCTTCTACTCGGAGCTCGACGCGCAGCACCGCGACGCGCGGAACCGCAAGCAGGAGCTCGTCCAGCAGGCGGAGGCGCTCGCGTCCCGCGGGTCGGACGGCATCTCCGCGTACCGCGAGCTGCTCGACGACTGGAAGCGTGCCGGCCGTGCCGGGAAGCGCCACGACGACGCGCTCTGGGCACGCTTCAAGGCCGCCGGTGACGTGCTGTTCGAGCAGCGCCACGCCGAGGCCGCGGTCGAGAACGAGGAGTTCTCCGCGAACCTCGTCGCGAAGCAGGCCCTGCTCACCGAGGCCGAGCCGCTGCTGCAGCAGAAGGACCGGGTCGCCGCCCGTCGCACGCTGACGGACATCCAGCGCCGCTGGGACGAGATCGGGAAGGTCCCGCGCGGCGACGTCCGTCGCATCGAAGACCGTCTGCGTGCGGTCGAGGACCACGTGCGGAGCCTCGAGGACGAGCACTGGAAGGCGTCCGACCCGGAGCGCAAGGCACGGCAGACCGGGCTCGCCAGCCAGCTCGAGGACGCCATCGGCAAGCTCCAGGCCGAACTCGAGGCCGCGCAGGCCTCCGGTGACTCGCGCAAGATCAAGGAGGCCCAGGAAGCGCTGGACGCCCGCAAGATCTGGCTCGACGCGCTCGGCAGCTGACCAGCACCACGCAGCACGACGCCCCGCGACCGTCGATCGGTCGCGGGGCGTCGTGCTGCGTGGTGC
>CAJYIG010000338.1 GCA_913774725.1 uncultured Curtobacterium sp.
GTCGTTCGACCGGTGGGATGTCGTCGTCCGGGTGGCGTCGGTGGCGGACCCGGGCGAGACGCCGGCGCCGGCGTGAGACACCGCCCACCGAGCGAGACGCCCCCGGATCCGTCTCCGTCTCGCGCGCACGCGACCGTCTCGCGCGCACGCGACCGCCTCGCGCGGGTCAGCACCGGCTCGCGCCCCGCGCCGACCCGGCCACCATGCGGACGGGAGGCTCGTCCCCCGCCCGCCACGCGCCTCCCGTCCGGCGCCCGGCCACCGCCCCGCGGCTGCCGCGACACCGTCGCCGTCGTACGACAACGGCATCGTCGCCCGGTCCGGCAGGCTCGGCGCACCCGGTGTCGCCCACGGGGCACCGCGACACCGTCGCCGTCGTACGACAACGGAGCTGTCGTCACAGCCGCACTCGCCCGCGCGCGATCACACGCATGCAGTACGCGACCGCATGCACGACCCACGACACACGACAGCGCCGCCGGCGGACCGGCGGCGCTGTGGGAACGAGCGACGAGCCCGGACTAGATCGTGAAGGTGAAGACCTGCGGCAGCAGCGGGTCGATGCCCACGGCGATGAACAGCAGCGTCAGGTAGGTGATCGAGCTGTGGAAGACCCGCATCGGCTGGACCTGCTCGACGTGCTGGATCGCCCGCGAGTACAGGCGGTGCGACTCGACCACGAACCAGATGCCACCAGCGAGCGCGACGACCGTGTACAGCGTCCCCATGTGCGCGACCGGGATGAGCAGCAGCGAGCAGACCAGCGTCGCCCAGGCGTAGAGCACGACCTGCAGCCCGACCACCGTGCGGCCGCGGACGACGGCGAGCATCGGCACGTCGGCGGCGTCGTAGTCGTCGCGGTACTTCATCGACAGCGGCCAGTAGTGCGGCGGCGTCCAGAGGAAGATCACCATGAAGAGGATGATCGGCGCCCACGTCAACGACCCGGTGACCCCAGCCCAGCCGATGAGCACGGGCATGCACCCGGCCGATCCGCCCCAGACGATGTTCTGCGGGGTGCGGCGCTTGAGCCACAGCGTGTAGACGCACACGTAGATCAGGATCGCGACCACGCTGAGCGCGGCGGCGAGCCAGTTCACCAGGAAGCCGAGGACCGCGGTCGAGAGCACCGCGAGGGTCCACGAGAACACGAGCGCTTCGCGGTCGGAGAGCTCGCCGGTGACCAGGGGCCGCTGGCTCGTGCGCTTCATCAGCCGGTCGATGTCGCGGTCGATGTAGCAGTTGAACGCCGACGCCGAGCCCGCGGACATCGCGCCGCCGAGCATCGTCCAGAACACGAGCCACAGGTCCGGGACCCCGCGCTCCGCCAGGAACATCGTCGGCGCCGTGGTGACGAGGAGCAGCTCCATGACCCGGGGCTTCGTCAGCGACACGTACGCCCGGACCTTGCGCGACAGCGTCGAGCGGGGTCGATCGGTGTCGGGCCGGGTCGCGGTGGCAGTCAACAGGGGAACCTCAGTCCGTTCGCGTCAGCTCGCACGCTCGGTGGGCGGCTCCGTCACCGTCGGGGCGTGCGTCGACCCGGAATGCACACGGGTCCCCGCCAGTTTAGGCCATCGAGGCGCCGCGAGGATGCCCCGCCTCGCCGACCGGGCCGAGTGCTCGACACGGCACCGTCGTCACCTGGACACCTTCTGAGAGCGTTGTCACTATGCTGGACACGCCCTCCCGCATCGTGTGCCCCGAAGACGTCGGTCGCGAAGAGCCGGTCGGCCGCCGCTCGACGGCGACACGACACACGGCCCCGGGACGGCGATCATGTCCGTGCGATGGCACGAGCCCTCGCACATGTCGCAACAACGAAGGGTCAACATCCAAGTGGCTGAATTCACCTGGGACGCCATCGACCGGAAGGCCGTCGACACGGCGCGCGTCCTCGCCGCCGACTCGGTCGAGGCCGCCGGCAACGGTCACCCCGGCACCGCGATGAGCCTCGCGCCGGTCGCCCACCTGCTCTTCCAGAAGGTGATGCGTCGCGACCCCAGCGACTCCACCTGGATCGGCCGCGACCGTTTCATCCTGTCCGCCGGACACGCCTCGATCCTCCAGTACGTGCAGTTCTACCTGCACGGCTACGGCCTGGAGCTCGAGGACCTGCAGCACCTGCGCAAGTGGGGCTCGAAGACCCCGGGTCACCCGGAGTACGGCCACACCGACGGCGTCGAGATCACCACCGGCCCGCTGGGCCAGGGCCTCGCGTCGGCCGTCGGCTTCGGCTACGCGCAGCGCTTCGAGCGCGGCCTGTTCGACCCGGAGACGGCCGACGGCGAGTCGCCCTTCGACCACTTCACCTACGTGATCGCCGGTGACGGCGACATGCAGGAAGGCGTCACCAACGAGGCCGCGAGCCTCGCCGGCCGCCAGCAGCTCGGTCGCCTGGTCGTCTTCTACGACTCGAACCAGATCTCGATCGAGGACGACACCGACATCGCGTTCTCCGAGGACGTCGCCGCCCGCTACGAGGCGCTCGGCTGGCACGTCCAGCACGTCGACTGGAAGAAGACCGGCGAGTACTCCGAGGACGTCGAGGAGCTCTACCGCGCCGTCGAGGCCGCGAAGGCCGAGACGACCAAGCCGTCGCTCATCGTCCTCAAGACGATCATCGGTTGGCCGTCGCCGACCAAGCAGAACTCCGGCAAGATCCACGGCTCCGCCCTCGGCGGCGAGGAGCTGAAGGGCCTCAAGGAGATCCTCGGCTTCGACCCCGAGCAGACCTTCCACGTCGACCCCGAGGTGCTCGAGTACACCCGCGGCGCCGTCGCCAAGGGCCAGGCGGAGCACGCCGAGTGGCAGAAGACGTTCGACGCGTGGGCCTCGGCCAACCCGGAGAAGAAGGCGATGCTCG
>CAJYIG010000339.1 GCA_913774725.1 uncultured Curtobacterium sp.
GCCCGGTGCCAGCTGGCACCGGGCCTCCCGTCCGTCGTCGTGTCGCGCCGCGCCGTGGCCGGGTTGCCGCGCTGCGAGACGCCGGCGTCTCCGCGAGACACCGCCCTGTCGCCGAGACGCCGTCGGATGCGGGGGCGCCTCGGCGGGGTCGAGGCGTCCTGGGCCGACGCCGGCGTCTCGGGAGCGGCACCGGTGACGGCCGGACGGGGGCGTGTCAGCAAGACGACGGCGTCTCGTGGAGGCGGGCGCACCGCGATCTGTCAGGACACTCAGGGACACTCGGGGGATGACGACCGCCCTCACGCTGCCGCCGATCACGTCCCTGCCCGCAAGTGCGACCGCCGCGGCGGGCTCGGGCTCGCGGCCGGAGGGCACCGAGGACCTCGGCGGCCTGTCCGGCTTCGTGCTGCAGCTCATCGACGCGCTGGGGGAGTGGGGCGTCGCACTGATGCTCTTCGTCGAGACGGTGTTCCCGCCGATCCCGTCCGAGGTCATCCTGCCGCTCGCGGGCTTCCTGGCCGGCGCCGGGCAGATGAATCTGGTGCTCGTGCTGGTGCTGGCGACGCTCGGGTCGTACCTCGGCGCGCTCGTGCTCTACTGGCTCGGCGCCGTGATCGGGTTCGAGCGGACCGTACGACTGCTGGGGCGGCTGCCGCTCGTCGACGAGGACGACTTCCGCAAGGCGGCCGACTGGTTCCACCGGCACGGCAAGAGCGCGGTCTTCTTCGGCCGCTTCGTGCCGATCGTCCGCAGCCTGATCTCGCTGCCGGCCGGTGCGGACCGGATGCACCTGGTGCCGTTCTCGGTCTTCACGATCATCGCCAGCGGCATCTGGAACAGCGCGCTCGTGCTGCTCGGCGCGGCGTTCGGGACGCAGTACGACAAGGTCGAGCAGTACACCGAGTGGATCGACCGGGTGCTCTACGTCGCGATCGCGGTCGTGGTCGTCACCTTCGTGGTCCGGCGCATCCGCCGTGTCTGCGCCGAGCGGTCGGAGCAGCGCACGGTGGCGCAGGACGCGGAGCCGACCGGTGCCGTCCGCGGACGCCGTCGTGCGACGTCCGCGAACGACTGACGGGTCACTTCTCCGTGAGGGCCGACTCCTTGTGGGCGGCCTTGTTGCCGGACTTCTCCGACTCGACGATCCAGTACGGGTCGTCGTCCGTCGGCTTGAAGTCCTGACCGTCGAACGTGAAGTCCTTCGTCTTCTTCTCGACGAGCTTGCCGGTCGTCTTGCCCTGCGAGGTGTTCCAGTGCACCTCGTCGCCCTTCGACAGCGCCACGATGTCCTCCTTGCGTAGTCAGTACGGTTGCCTGACCCGGACGCTACCCGCGCAGATCCGCGGATCCACGGGCATCTGTCCCCCATCACGATGTCGTAACGCCCCTGCGGGATCGAGGTCGGACGCGTACCGTTGACGGTGAGTCAGTTCGCCGGCGTGTGCCGCGGTCCCCGATGGCTCCAGACGGAACGACGTGCACCATGACCCTGGTCGACAGCGCACGAGCCGACACGGTCCTCGCGGGCCGCTACCGGCTCGTCCGGCTCATCGGTACCGGTGGCATGGGCTCCGTGTACGAGGCCCGCGACGAGCACACCTACCGGCTCGTCGCCGTGAAGCTCTTCGCGACGCCGGACTCGATGACGACCGCCGACCGCGTCCGCCAGGAGCGCGAGATCCGCCTGCTCAGCATGCTCTCGCACCCGGGGCTCGTGCCGCTCTACGACGCCGGCACCCACGAGTTCGAGGACGGCCCGCACCGCTTCATCGTGATGGAGCTCATCGCCGACACGACGCTGCTCCGCCGGCTCGCGGGCGGTGCGCTGCACAACTACGAGGTCGCCGACCTCGGCGCACAGCTCGCCGACGCCCTGGCGTACGTGCACTCGCGTGGCATCGTGCACCGGGACGTCAAGCCCGCGAACATCCTGATCAACGACGAGGGCGCATCCGGCTTCGCCCGCTCGGTCAAGCTCACCGACTTCGGCGTCGCGCACTTCGTCGACGGCTCCCGCCTGACGAACGACGGCACGATCATCGGCACCGCGGCCTACCTCAGCCCCGAGCAGGTCGCGGGTGAGCCGATCGGCTTCGCCACCGACGTCTACTCGCTCGGCCTGGTGCTGCTCGAGTCGCTCACCGGCAAGCAGGAGTACTCCGGCACCCTGATCGAGGCGGCCCTCGCCCGGCTCCGGAACGACCCCCAGGTCCCCGCGGAGGTCGGCGTCGAGTGGAAGGAGCTGCTCGCCAAGATGACGCACCGCGACCCGGCGAAGCGCCCGACCGCCGTCGCCGTCGCGAACGCGCTGCGCGGTGGGTCGACGCAGATCACCGGTCCGGTGCCGCTCGGGCCGGAGCGCACGAAGCACAAGCGCGACCACAAGCTGCACCGTGCCGCGCACAAGCACGCCAGGCGCGGGACCTTCACGGCGGTCCGTCGCTGGCGGCGTCGCAACGTGCTCGTCGGCTCGTTCGCCACGTTCGGCGTGCTCGCCGCGTGTGCCGCCGCGTACGTCGCGGGCACCCTGCACTGACGGCGGTCACGGGTCGCTGTCGCGTCCGCGGACGGCGCGCGACACGGCGTCGTCGGACGGCGGTCCCTGGCAGGATGGGGACATGACCGACCAGCGATGGATCAAGATCTGCGGGCTCTCGACGCCGGAGACCGTGGATGCCGCCGTGGACGCCGGTGCCGACGCGGTCGGGTTCGTCTTCGCCGCCGGCAGCCCCCGCACGGTGACGGCCGACCTCGCGAAGGAGCTCGTCGAGCGGGTGCCCGAGGGCATCGACGCCGTCGGGGTCTTCCGCGACCAGCCGATCGACGAGGTGGTCGGCATCGCCTCCGAGGTCGGGCTCACCACCCTGCAGCTGCACGGCCGCGAATCCGTCAGCGACTTCGCCCGCGCCCGCGACGCCGGGTTCTTCACCATCCGCGCCGTCGCCGCCGACGACTACCTGCGCGAGACCGCCGAGCAGCGCGCCGCGTTCGACCACGACCTGCTGTTGCTCGACGCCGCGGTGCCCGGCAGCGGCACGCCGGTCGACCCGGCGACGCTCGCCGGTCGGGTGGACGAGGCCTGGATCCTGGCCGGCGGTCTGACGCCCGCCAACGTGGTCGCCGCCGTGCAGGCGCTCGACCCGGACGGGGTCGACGTGTCCAGCGGGGTCGAGTCGGAGCGCGGCGTCAAGGACGCCGCGAAGATCCGCTCCTTCGTCGAGGCGGTCCGCAGCATCCCCTGACGGACGTGCCGCGACGGGCACGACGTCACCACACGACGGACGGGAGGCGCGGTGCCAGCTGGCACCGCGCCCACGGACG
>CAJYIG010000340.1 GCA_913774725.1 uncultured Curtobacterium sp.
CCCATGACCGAGTCCGTTCCGGTCATCACCGCGACGATCGCGCTCGCGCTCGTCGCGGCCGCCCAGCAGCAGCACGAGCAGCAGCAGCAGCACGAGCAGCGGGACGACCAGCGGCAGCACGACCAGCGGCAGCCCGAGCAGCTGCACGAGCTCGAGCGCGCCCAGGAGCACACCGCCCGCTGACGCGGCGACGCCGGGCCCGTCATCCAGGGTGCCCGGCAGTACGATCGAGCCATGTCCCGGTGGCTGATCGCGACGATGACGTCGGTCCTCTTCATCGCGCTCGTCATCGCGGTGACGGGCTTCGAAGCCCTCCTCGCGGACGTCGAGGCGATCCCGCAGCCGGACGCGAGCCCCTACCTCGGACCGACGATGGTGGTCGCGGCGGCCGCGGTCGTGTTCCTCGCGACGGCCGCGGGCCTCCGCGAGGGGAACCCCGGCGTCACCGGACTCGTCGCCGCTGCCGGCACCTACCTGGCGATGCTCGCGACGGGGGCGGTGGGCTACTCGATGTCGCGTGGTGACGGCACGGAGCTGCTCGTCTTCCCCGCGGGCTCCGCGCTGAGTCCGTTCGTGGTCGGCTCGGTGGTCGTCGCGCTGCTCTGCGTCCTCGGCGGGGTGTCCGCCGCCCGCCACCAGGCTCGCCAGCGTTCCGCGGACGCAGCTCCCGGTGCGGAGGGCGACCGGCGCTGAGTCCGGTCGCTCGCGAGCGGATCGTCCCCGACCCGCCTGTGCGCAGGCCCTCCGTCGTCCACAGCCCGGTCGCGTGACACCGCCCGGCGGTACGATCTCCGAGCACGCACAGGCACGACGGGGGACGCATGACCGACAACCAGCCGGACGGGTGGGCACGGGTCCCGCACGTCGACACGCTCCGCGGCACGCAGGAGCCGCCGGTGGCCGTCACCGTCCCGGCTGCATCCCGTCCGCGTCGCCGCATGCGTCGCGGTGCACTGGTGGGCATCATCGCCGGCGGTGCGGCCACGGTGCTGCTGCTCGCCACGGGCGTCGTCGGGTACGCGGTCCAGTCCTCCTCGCACTCAGCCGACCGTCCGGTGCGCGCCTTCCTCGACGACCTGACCGCCGGCCACGTGGACGACGCGCTGCGGCTGGCGGGTGTGCGCCACGACGACGCGGACGTCCTGCTGACCGACGCCGCCTACGCGAAGGCCACCGACCGCGTCACCGGCTACCGCATCGCGGCGACGCGGACCGACGGTGACACCGCGACCGTGCGCGCCTACCTGCGGCAGGGCGGCCGGGACGTCGCGTCCACCTTCACGCTCGACCGCACGGGGACCGACTGGGGGGTCTTCCCCGTGTGGGAGCTCCAGGCTCCCGACCTCGGACGCGTACAGGTCTCGGTGCGCGGCCCGGGCGGCACGCCGGTCGAGGTCGCGGGTCAGCGCGTCCGGACGTCCGACGACGGCATCGCCGACCTGATCGCACTCCCTGGCTCGTACGCCGTGACGGTCGACGGCGGCAAGTGGTTCACGGCAGCGGGCGCGACCGCCCGCATCTCCGGCTTCGACGGGACCAGCTCGGCCCCGGTCTCCATGACGACTGAGCTCACCGACGACGGTGAGCAGGCGGCGCAGCAGGCGGTCGACCGCTGGGTCGACGGCTGCATCGCCTCCACCGACCCGGCCCCCGCGGGCTGCAGCTTCTACGCCTACGGCGAGGACCCGGCCTACACCTACACGAACCAGAAGTGGACGCTCGAGCAGCGTCCGCAGGTGACGGTCGGCGGGTGGCTGTCGCGCGGGTGGGCGGTCTCGACGACGACCTTGGGCCGCGCCACCTTCACCGCCGACATCTCCGGGCCGGGCGGCGTCGGCACGGCCTCGGCGGGGCCGATGAACGTCAACGCGAGCGGCTACGTCTCCGGCTTCTCCGACGCCGGAGCGACGTTCGAGTCCGCCATCGGCAACGGTTCGTCCGACACCGGCTCCTGACACGGACGCGCGCCCAGGTCGCCGGCCTGGAGGCCCGTCCCACCACCGCGGACCGCTCCGGCCGGGCGGTCGACGGTCCGGGGGCCCGCCTCGCCACACCGGCGTCGGCCTGCTCCGGGCGCGACGCGCCCGGATTGATTTCGCCGTGTGACGCGGGTAGTCTCTACCGGGTGTGCGCCCTCGGGCGCGCCCGAAATCCCGGGTCACCCTCGTCGACCTCGACGAGACCGTACCGGGTCATCCATCCCACGACCTCCCTCCGCCGTCAGGCGGTGATCAGCGTGGGATGAGGAAGCCGACGGAAGGCGTCGGCCAGAGCACGAGCGAAGAACCAGGAGAACAGTTGCCTACCATCCAGCAGCTCGTTCGCAAGGGTCGTACGCCCAAGGTCGTCAAGACCAAGGCGCCGGCACTGAAGGCGAACCCCCAGCAGCGTGGTGTCTGCACCCGCGTCTACACCACCACCCCCAAGAAGCCGAACTCGGCCCTGCGCAAGGTCGCTCGTGTGAAGCTCTCGAACGGCACCGAGGTCACGGCCTACATCCCCGGTGAGGGCCACAACCTGCAGGAGCACTCGATGGTGCTCGTCCGCGGCGGTCGTGTGAAGGACCTCCCCGGTGTGCGCTACAAGATCATCCGCGGTGCCCTGGACACCCAGGCCGTCAAGAACCGTAAGCAGGCCCGCAGCCGCTACGGCGCGAAGAAGGGTTGAGATAGATGCCTCGTAAGGGTCCCGCCCCGAAGCGTCCCGTCGTCGCCGACCCGGTGTACGGCGCGCCGATCGTCTCGCAGCTCGTCAACAAGATCCTCCTGGACGGCAAGAAGGGCCTCGCCGAGCGCATCGTCTACGATGCACTCGAGGGCGTCTCCGCCAAGAACCAGCAGGACGCCGTCGCGACGCTGAAGAAGGCGCTCGACAACGTCCGTCCGACCCTCGAGGTCCGCAGCCGCCGCGTCGGTGGCTCGACCTACCAGGTCCCGGTCGAGGTCAAGCCGCACCGCGCGAACACCCTCGCGCTCCGCTGGCTCACCTCGTACGCCAAGGCCCGTCGCGAGAAGACGATGACCGAGCGTCTCATGAACGAGATCCTCGACGCGTCGAACGGTCTCGGTGCCGCGGTCAAGCGCCGTGAGGACACCCACAAGATGGCCGAGTCGAACAAGGCCTTCGCCCACTACCGCTGGTAATCCCGGCTCGGTAGTCCCGGCTCCGATCGGGCGTCGGTGGTCACGCACCGCCGACGCCCGCCCGGGCGCCAACCTCTCCTACAACTCTTCCGGAGGAACCTGTGGCACAGGACGTGCTCACCGACCTGAACAAGGTCCGCAACATCGGCATCATGGCGCACATCGATGCCGGCAAGACCACGACGACCGAGCGCATCCTGTTCTACACGGGCATCACGCACAAGATCGGTGAGGTCCACGACGGCGCTGC
>CAJYIG010000341.1 GCA_913774725.1 uncultured Curtobacterium sp.
ACAGGGACATGTCCTGCGCGTCCTTGATGTTCGGCACGATGAGCCCGCGCGGGGTCGCCGCGGCGATGCCGAGGTTCACGAAGTGGTGGACGATGATCTCCTGGTCGGTCCAGGTCGAGTTCACCGACCGGTTCCGACGGACCGCCCAGATGACGGCCTTCGCGAAGACGAGCAGCGGCGAGACCTTGACGCCGGCGAACGTCGGCGAGGACTTCAGTCGCTTGACGAACTCCATCGTGCGGGTCGCGTCGACGTCGACGAACAGGGACACGTGCGGCGCCGTGAACTTCGACGTGGTCATCGCCTTCGCGATGGCCTTGCGCACGCCCTTGACCGGGATGGTCTCGCGGCGCACGTCGCCCCACTCGGGCGTCTCGATGTTCCGGAAGACGCTGGCCTGCTTGGCGTGGCGGATGACGTCGTCACGGGTGACCTCGCCCGCGAGGCCGGTCGGCACGACCTCGGTCAGGTCGACGTCGAGGTCCTTCGCGAGCTTGCGGATCGGCGGCTTCGCCAGGACCGTGCCGGTCGAGACGACCTTGCGCGGGCGGGTGCCCTGCGCGGCGACGGCCTCCGAGATGCTGTCCTCGGCCGGGTCGGCGGCGGCCTCGGCTGCGGCGACGGCGTCCGCACTGGAGGCACGGCTCGCCTCGGCCGCGAGCGCTGCGGCCCGGCGGGCGCCGGGCTTCCGGCGCGACGGGGACGTGGTCGCGGAACCGTACCCGACCAGGACGGCGCCGGACGACTCGTCCGACCCGACGACGGTCGCGTGGTCGGCGACCGGCTGCGCGGGTGCGCCGGCCGCGGACCGCGCCGGGGCCGTGGCGGGCGAGGGCGCCGGAGGCATCTGCTGCGCGGGTGCCGGCGGCGTCTGTGCGATGGGAGCCTGTGCGACGGGAGCCTGGACGACGGGAGCCGGCGCTGCGGCTGCGGCAGGCGGGGTGGCGGCGAGGTCCGGCGAGGCCGGGACGCTGTCGGCGACGGGAGCCGAGCCTCCAGGCTGGGTGGTGGACGCGGCGACCTGGACGTCCGAGTCGACCCGGATGATCGGCTTGCCGACCTCGACGGTGTCACCCTCCGACACGAGCAACCCGGTCACGGTCCCGGCGAACGGCGACGGCAGCTCGACGAGCGACTTCGCGGTCTCGATCTCGACCAGGACCTGGTCGACGGCGATCTCGTCCCCGATCGCGACGCGCCACTGCACGATCTCGGCCTCGGTCAGGCCTTCGCCCACGTCGGGCAGGGGGAATTCGGCGGCGGGCACAGCGGCTCCTTCGAACGTTCGGGCGGCTCGGTCAGTAGGCGAGGGCGCGGTCGACGGCCTCGAGGACACGGTCCGCGTCCGGCAGGTGGAGGTGTTCGAGCTTCGACACCGGGAAGGGGACGTCGAACCCGGAGACCCGGATCGGCGGTGCCTGCATCGTGTAGAAGCACTGTTCGGCAACGGTCGCGGCGATCTCGCTGCCGACGCTGACGAAGCCGGAGGCCTCCTGGGCGATGACCACGCGGCCGGTCTTCCGGACCGAGGCGAGCAGCGGCTCCCAGTCGACCGGGGAGATCGAACGGAGGTCGATGACCTCGCAGCTCGTGCCCTCGGCTTCGGCGATGTCCGCGGCCTGCATGAGCGTCGCGACCATCGCACCGTGACCGACGAGGGTGACCTCGGTGCCGGTGCGGGCGACGCGGGTGGTGTGCATCGGGACGTGACCGTCGACGAGGTCGACCTCGCCCTTCGGCCAGTAGCGCGACTTCGGCTCGAGGAACACGACGGGGTCCTTCGACGCGATCGCCTCCTGGATCATCCAGTACGCGTCGTTCGGCGTGCTCGGGCTGACCACGCGGAGGCCCGCGGTGTGCGCGAAGTACGCCTCCGGGGACTCCTGGTGGTGCTCGACGGCGCCGATGTGGCCGCCGTAGGGGATGCGGATGACGACCGGCAGCGACATGTGCGCGGGCAGGCGGTTCTGCATCTTCGCGAGCTGCGAGGTGATCTGGTCGAAGCCCGGCCAGACGAAGCCGTCGAACTGGATCTCGACCACCGGGCGGTAGCCGCGCAGGGCGAGCCCGATCGCGGTGCCGATGATCCCGGACTCGGCGAGCGGGGTGTCGCGGACGCGCTCGGCGCCGAAGCGCTCCTGCAGGCCCTCGGTGATGCGGAAGACACCGCCGAGCCGGCCGATGTCCTCGCCCATGAGCAGGACCTTGTCGTCGGCGGCCATCGCGGCGGCCAGGCCGGCGTTGAGCGCCTTGGCCATCGGCAGGTTCTGGACGGGCTCGCTGGGGACCTCGCCCGCGCCGGGGTGGGCGCGGAGCGTGTAGTCGAAGAGCTGCTCGGTCGTGCTCATCAGTGGGAGCCCCCTTCGTACCCGGCCTCGTAGTGCTCGAGCCAGGCCTTCTGCGCGGTGGTCACCGGGTGCGGCTCGCGGTACACGTTGTCGAACATGACGCCCACGGGCGGCGGGGTCAGGGCGACGGTCGCGCGGCGGACGTCGGCGGCGATGTCCTCGCCCTCCTCGTCGAAGCGCGCGAGCTGCTCGTCGGTGACGCCGCGGCTGCGCAGGTACGCGGCCGAGCGGGCGATCGGGTCGCGCTCGACCCACGAGGCGAGCTCGTCGTCGAGGCGGTAGCGGGTCGGGTCGTCGGAGCTCGTGTGCGCGCCGATGCGGTAGGTCTCGGCCTCGACGAACGCCGGGCCCTGGCCGGAGCGGGCGTGGTCGGTCGCCACGAGGGAGGCCGTGTAGGACGCCAGCACGTCGTTGCCGTCGACGCGGACGCTCGGGATGCCGAAGCCGCGCGGGCGGTCGACGAGCGGCGTCGGGGACTGCGTGGCGACGGGGACCGAGATCGCCCAGTGGTTGTTCTGCAGGAAGAAGACGACGGGGGCCTTGGTCGACGCGGCGAAGACGTACGCCTCGTTCACGTCGCCCTGGCTGGTCGCGCCGTCGCCGAAGTAGACGATGGTGCAGGCGTCGCGGTCGGGGTCGCCGGTGCCGACGTCGCCGTCGAGCTGCTGGCCGAGCGCGTAGCCCGTCGCGTGCAGCGTCTGCGAACCGATGACCAGCGTCGAGACGTGCGTGTTGCCGCGCTCGTCCGGGTCCCAGCCGCCGTGCGTCTGGCCGCGGTACATCGCGATGATCTCCATCGGCTCGACGCCGCGGTGCATCGTGACCGCGTGCTCGCGGTACGACGGGAAGACGTGGTCCTGCGCACGGAGGGCGAAGACCGAGCCGACCTGCGCTGCCTCCTGTCCGTGGCTCGGGACCCAGAGGCCGAGCTGTCCGGTGCGCTGGAGGTTGTGGCCCGCGTGGTCGAACCGACGCGTGAGCACCATGCGGCGGTGCATCGCCAGCAGGGTCTCGTCCGGGATCGCCCGCGCGACGGCGGCGTACTCGGCGTTCTCGTCGGTCTCCACGAACCGGCCCTCGGGGTCGAGGATCCGGACGGTGGCCGTCGCGGGGGCCGCGGCGTGGAATGACATGTCGGTCAGCGTAACGCCAGGGCCTGCCGGGCCGCCTGGAGGTCCTCCACAAGCGACCCCGCCGTTTCGAGGAGCGTTTCCACAGCCTCGTGCTCGCCGATCGACACCCGGATGCCCTCGTTGCCGAAGGCCCGGACGATGATGCCGACGGCCTCGAAGCGCTCGGCCGCGTGGGCTGTCAGCGCACCGGTCGGCAGCCAGACGAAGTTGCCCTGCGCGTCCGGCACGTCCCAGCCCTGGCCGCGCAGCGCGGCGACGATGCGGTCACGGCTGCCGGCGAGCTCGGCGACGCGCTCGAGCAGCTCGGTCTCGCGCTCCAGGCTCGCGAGTGCGGCAGCCTGGCCCTGCGCCGTGACCGACAGCGGGATCGCGCAGGCACGGACGGCGTCGAGCACGTACGCCGGACCGAACGCGTAGCCGACACGGAGGCCCGCGAGTCCGTACGCCTTGGAGAACGTCCGGAGGACGACGAGGTTCGGGTACCGCTCGAGCAGCGGCGTCCCGCGGACCGCGGTGGGCTCGGTGACGAACTCGGCGTAGGCCTCGTCGAGCACCACGAGCACGGTGGCGGGCACCCGGGCCATGAAGGCGTCGAACTCCGCCGCGGTGACGACCGGTCCGGTGGGGTTGTTCGGCGTGCAGACGATCACCATGCGGGTGCGCTCCGTGACCGCGTCGGCCATGGCGTCGAGGTCGTGCCCGCCGTCCGGCCGGTTCGGCACCTGCACGCTCGTGGCCCCCGCGACCGTGACGACCCCCGGGTACGCCTCGAAGGAACGCCAGGCGTAGACGATCTCGTCGCCGGGGCCGCTCGTCGCCTTCGCGAGCTCGTGCAGGATCGCGACGCTGCCCGGCGCGACGTGGACCTCGTCGACCGTCAGCCCGGCGCGGTTCGCGAGCACGGCCCGGACGGCCAGGGCGGTGGCATCCGGGTAGCGGTTGTAGGCGGTCTGCGCCTGCACGGCCTCGACGACGCCGGGCAGCGGCGGGAACGGGTTCTCGTTGCTCGACAGCTTGAACGCGTCGGGCGCGGCCTGGCGACCCTGCTTGTACGCGGGGAGGACGGCCACCTCGGGCCGGATGTGCACGCGCTCGTCAGTCACGCGCACAGGCTACCGGGACCCGTCCGGGGTGCGACGGGCATCATGGCGGCATGCGATTCCTCGTCCGCCTCGTCGTCAACGCCGTCGCGCTCTGGCTCACCACGCTCATCGTGAGCGGCGTCACCGTCACCCCGTTCGGGGACGGGGACACCACCGCCGTCGTGCTCACGTTCCTGCTCGTGGCGTTCGTGTTCGGGCTCGTGAACGCCGTCATCGGCACGATCATCCGGATCGTCGCGTTCCCGCTGTACGTCCTGACGCTCGGACTGATCTCGCTGATCGTGAACGCGGTGCTGCTGCTCATCGTCGCCGGCATCTCGGACGCGATCGGCTTCGGGCTGCAGGTCGAGTCCTTCGGCTGGGGCATCGTCGGCGCCTTCGTGCTCGCCGTGTTCTCGTGGCTGATCGGGCTGTTCGTGCGCCCGGCACTGAACCGCCCGCGTCCGTGACCGCGGCCGGCACCGAGCCGACCACCTGCACGTCGGAGCCGGCCGACACCGAGCCGACCACCTGCACGACGGAGCCGGGCGGCACCGAGCCGACCACCTGCACGTCGGACACCGACGACCGGGGCCGTGCCGCGCCTCCCGGCCGGACCGCCGTCGCGGACGTCACGTCCGTGCGCCATGATGTGCACATGAGCCCGGACGCCGACGCCCCGTTCCGCGTCTCGTTCGTCTGCAGCGGCAACATCTGCCGCTCCCCGATGGCCGGCATCGTCTTCGCGCAGATCGCCGCGGACGCCGGCATGGCCGACCGCTTCGTCGTCGAGTCCGCCGGCACCGGCGACTGGCACGTCGGTGAGCCCGCGGACGAGCGGACGATCGCGGCGCTCGCAGCGCGCGGATACGATGGCAGCAGGCATCGCGCCCGCCAGTTCGACCCGGACCGGTTCCCGGACCTCGACCTGGTGGTCGCACTCGACCGCTCCCACGAACGCGTCCTGCGCTCGTGGGCACCGACGATGGACGACGCCGCCAAGGTGACGCTCCTGCTGCGGTACGACGACGCCTGGCCCCAGCAGACCGACGTACCGGACCCGTACTACGCGGACCGGCACGAGTTCGACCGAGTGCTCTCGACCGTCGAACGGGCCTGCCGGGCGCTCTTCCGCCAACTCGAACCGGCAGTCCGTCAGGGAGCCCCATGACCCCCCTTCCCCCGCAGCCGATCAGCCCGCTCGACGGGCGGTACTACCCGGTCGTGCACACGGTGGGCGAGCACCTCTCCGAGGCCGGCCTCAACCGCGCACGCATCGTGGTCGAGGTCGAGTGGCTCATCTTCCTGACCGACCACGCGATGTTCACCACCTCGCCGCTGAGCATCGACGACAAGGCCGCGCTGCGCCGGGTCGTCGAGACGTTCGGCCACGACGAGATCGCGGAGCTCGCCGAGATCGAGGCGACGACCCGGCACGACGTGAAGGCCGTCGAGTACTTCGTCCGCCACCGACTGTCCGCGCTCGGGCTCGACGCCATCGCCGAGCTGACGCACTTCGCGTGCACCAGCGAGGACGTCAACAACCTGTCGTACGCGCTGACCGTCCGCGACACCGTCGACCAGGTCTGGCTGCCCGCCTTCCGCGCCGTCCTGGCGACGCTCCGCACGATGGCGGAGCAGCTCCGCGCCGTGCCGATGCTCTCCCACACGCACGGTCAGCCCGCGACGCCGACGACCCTGGGCAAGGAGCTCGCGGTGGTCGTCTACCGCCTCGAGCGCGTCCTGACCCAGATCGAGCACGGCGAGTACCTCGGCAAGTTCTCCGGCGCCACGGGCACGTTCTCCGCGCACCTCGCCGCCGATCCCGAGGCCGACTGGCCCGCGCTGTCGAAGGAGTTCGTCGAGGGCCTCGGCCTGACGTGGAACCCGCTGACGACGCAGATCGAGTCGCACGACTGGCAGGCCGAGCTGTACGACCGCGTGCGCCACGCGAACCGGATCCTGCACAACCTGGCGACGGACGTGTGGACCTACATCTCGATGGGCTACTTCACGCAGATCCCGGTCGCCGGCGCCACGGGGTCGTCGACGATGCCGCACAAGATCAACCCGATCCGCTTCGAGAACGCCGAGGCGAACCTCGAGATCTCGTCGGCGCTGTTCTCGACGCTGTCCGAGACCCTCGTGACGAGCCGCCTGCAGCGGGACCTGACCGACTCCACCACGCAGCGGAACATCGGCGTCGCGTTCGGGCACTCGCTGCTCGCGCTCGACAACCTGCGTCGCGGGCTCGGTGAGATCGCGGTGAACGAGGGCCGGCTCGCCGAGGACCTCGACGGCAACTGGGAGGTGCTCGGCGAGGCCATCCAGACGGTCATCCGTGCCGAGGTCACCGCCGGGCAGTCGACCATCGAGGACCCGTACGCGATGCTCAAGGAGCTCACGCGCGGCAAGCGCATCGGCCAGGCCGAGCTCGTCGCGTTCGTGAACGGGCTCGACATCTCGTCCGGCGCCAAGGCGCGCCTGACGAACCTGACGCCGGGCACGTACACGGGGCTGGCCGACGAGCTGGTCGACCGCCTCGACGTGTAGCCCTCAGCCTTCCGCGCTCCGCAGACCGCGACGACGGGGCGGACGGGAGGCGCGGGGCGGCCCCGCCGCACACGTCACCGCCTCAGGTGGTGACGGCCTGCGCTTCGGCGACCAGCGCCTCCAGGACGGTGCGGACCGCGGGTCGGACCGCGCGGTCCGGTCGGGCGAGCGCCTCGATCCGTCGCCCGGCCCGCACGTCGGCGAGCGTCGCGAGCCGGAAGCGCCCGGCCGCACGCGTCCCCGACGTGTACCGCGGCACCAACGCGATCCCGTGCCCGGCCGCCACCAGGTTCTCGATGACCGGCAGGTGGATCGTGCGGAACGCGACCGACGGCGGGGTGTCGGACGCCGCCGCCAGCGCGGTGAGCACGCGGTCGATCGGGTAGTCCTCGGGCACACCGATCCAGGTCTCGTCGACGACGTCGCCGATGCCGACGCGCTCCCGGTCGGCGAGCGGGTGGTCGAGCGGCAGGGCGACGTCGAGCGGTTCCCGGAGCAGGGCGATCGTCTCGACGGCGGCACCGTCCGCACGGCGGGCGCCGTCCGGGCGGTGACCAATCACGACGTCGTGGTCGGCGGTGAGCGGGACGAACTCCCCCTCGCTCACGTCGACGTCGGAGAGCTCGAGGACGATGCCCGGGTACGCCCGCATCCGGGTCAGGAGCCCCGGCAGGAGCAGCTCGGCCGCCGAGGGGAACACCGCCAGGTCCACCGTCCCGCCCACCCCGGTCAGGTGCTCGGACCACGCCGACTCAACCGAGGCGAGCGCGGTGGCGACCCCGGCGGCCATCCCGGCGAGCGCGCGCCCGTCCGCGGTGAGCCGCACGCCCCGTCCGACCCGCTCGACCAGCGGCACACCGGCCTGGCGCTGGAGCGTGCGGAGCTGCTGCGACACGGCGCTCGGCGTGCGATGCGTGGCGGCGGCGACCGCGGTGACGCTCCCCCGTTCGGCGAGCTCGCGGAGGACCGGCAGCAGGGCGATGTCGAAGCCGACCATGCAGGGACACTACAACGATCCTGTCGGACCGTGCGCTGGTACTACTGCGTCCGGTGCGGGACGATCGGACCGTGCTCTTCCGTGACCGCATCCTCGCCCTCGTCGTCGCCGTGGCGTGGGGGCTGAACTTCCCGGCGACCGCGATCGCCCTCGACCACTGGCCGCCGTTCCTGCTCGCCGCCGTGCGGTTCACGCTGCTCGCCCTGCCGACGATCCTGTTCGTGCCGCGACCGAAGGTCCCGTTCCGGTGGATCGTGCTCGTCGGTGCGACCCTCGGCGTCCTGCAATTCGCGTTCCTGTACCTCGGTATGGCCGCGGGGATGCCGACGGGACTCGCGTCGCTGGTGATCCAGGCGTCGGCCCCGTTCACGGTCGTGCTGGCCGGGGTGCTGCTGCGCGAGCGGCTGACCGCACGCCAGGTCGTCGGGGTGTCCGTCGCCGTCGCCGCGCTCGGCGTCATCGCGGTGCACCGGGCGCAGACCGCGGCGCTGCTGCCGGTGGTGCTCGTGCTCTGCGGTGCCCTCGGGTGGGCGCTCGGCAACGTCGCGACACGGCGGACCGGCCCGGTGAACCCGCTCCACCTGACCCTGTGGTGGGCGGTCGTGCCGCCGGTGCCGATGTTCGCGCTGTCGCTGCTCGTCGAGGGGCCGGCGCGGGTCGGGCAGGCGTTCGGCACGGCGTTCACGGCGTCGGCGCTGCCGGCCGACCTCGGCCTGCTGTACATCGTCGTGGCGGGCAGCCTGGTCGGCTACGGGATCTGGTCGCGCCTGATGGGGAAGTACCCGTCGAGCACCGTCGCACCGTTCTCGATGCTCGTGCCCGTGATCGGGGTGCTCGCCTCGTGGGCGGCGTTCGGCGAGGTGCCGGACGTCGTCGAGGTCGTCGCCGGCGCGGTGGTCGTGGTCGCCGTGCTGTGGTCGTCGCGGACCGCCCGGGCTGCGCCGTCGTTCGTCGAGACGCCGCCGGTGCAGCGAGACGCCGCGGAATCCGGGGCCGTCCCGGCGACGTCGGACCGTCTTGCGCAGACGCCGCCGTCTCGCGAAGCCGGAACCGAGGCCGCGGCCCGGGACGTCGTCGACGCAGCGCCCGTGCCCGCGCCGGAGCCCGTCAGCCCCGGTGCTGCCGGCGCTCGGCGATGATGCCGGCGAGGGCGCCCCGCAGGTCCGGGTGGCGGAACTCGTAACCGGCCTCGAGCAGTCGCGTCGGCACGACCCACCGGCTCTTCAGCACGAGCTCGGTCTCGGTCCGGATCGCGAACGAGCCGATCTCGAGCATCCACCGCCACGTGGGCAGACCGAAGCGCCGCCCGACTGCGTCACGGATGGTCGCCATCACCGTCCGGTTGTCCGAGGGCTCCGGGCTGGAGACGTTCACCGGCCCGTCGATCTCGTCGTGGTCGCGCACGAAGCGCACCACCCCGAGGACGTCCTCGATGTGCACCCAGCTGAACCGCTGCCGACCGCGCGTGTGCCGGTCGTGGTGGTACGTCCCGGCCCGGAGCCGTGCGCGCGTCGGGAACCAGGGTCCGTCGAACTGCGGCCCGCCGAGGCCCGCCCGAGCCAGCCCGAGCAGCGGGACGAGCGCGCTGCCGTCGCCGAACACGATCGCCATCCGCAGGGCGATCCGGCGGGTGTGCGGCAGGTCGGCGCTGAACAGGGCGTCCTCCCACGCCCGCGCGACCGAGACCGAGAAGCCCTCGCCGAGCTCACCGGTGGCCTCGTCCTGCGGTCGGTCGTCGGCGTGCCGGTAGATCGTCGCGGTCGAGGCGTTCAGCCACAGCGGCGGCGGGTGCTCGGCCGTGCGGATCGCCTCGGCCAGCTCGAGGGTGGTGTCCACCCGGGAGCGCATGATCTCCGCCCGGTTCCGCCGCCCGTAGCGGCAGTTCACGCTCTTGCCCGCCATGTTCACGACGATCGCGGCGCCGTCGACGAGCTCGCGGATGCGCAGGGTGTTCCCCCACACCGCGTCGCCGGTGCGCCCGACCGTGACGACCTCGTAGCCCTCGTCGCGGAACGCGCGCTGCAGGTACTGCCCGACGAAGCCGCCCGCCCCCGCGATCACGGCGCGGCCCATCGGCGCGCCGGTCGTGTCGTCGCTCATCGTCTCCCCCGTCGTGCTGTCAGACCCGTTCGGTGTCCGGCTCGATCCGGTAGCGGAAGGAGCCCTCGTACCGGTACAGCGTGCCGATCAGCGGCGCCGAGAGCCGCAGGGACACGCGCTGCACGTCGGCATCGTCATCGAATCGTTCCTCGAGCGTCACACGCGGCGCGACGACGGCCGGGAGGCTCCACGCACGACCCAGCGCACGCACCGTCACACGGGTGGAGACGAGGCGCAGGGCGCCCGCGTCCGGCCCGTCCGCGTCGACCTCCGCCCGGAGCCGGGCGCTGACGCGCCCACGGCGACCGAGGTGGTCGACGAGTCCGTGCGGGCCGGCGGCGATGGCGTCCACCATCGTGCGGCTCCCGGAGCGGAAGCGGAAGGTGCGGTGTGCGCGCACGGCGACCGTTCCCTCCCGGCCGTCCACGGCGCCGCGGCCGACGCGAGCCGGGCGGTTCTCCACCGTGAACGGGACGTCCCGCTCCCAGACGGGGAACATCACGGCGTCGCGTGCGAAGACGGCGAGGAGCGGCCAGACCCAGCGTCGTGGCGTCCCGACGACGGCGAACACGCCCTCGCCGCGACCGACGTGGCCGGACGGCACCGCCCCGAAGTACGTGCGCAGTCGCGGGTGCAGCCGGGCGAGCACGTCCTCCGGCGTCGTCAGCTCGTAGGGCGACCGGGTCACGCTGCCGATCCTGGCACGGTGTCGGCACGGTTCCCTACGATCGAGGCATGGGACACGACCACGGCGCAGGGCACGGGCACTCGCACGCCGGCGCCTCCGAGCGCGCGCTGCTCGTCGCGTTCTGCATCTCGGCGGGCATCCTGCTCGCCGAGGTCGTCGGCGCGGTCGTCACCGGCTCCCTCGCGCTGCTCGTCGACGCGGGGCACATGGTCGTCGACACCGGCGGTCTCGGCATCGGTCTGGTCGCGACCCGGCTCGCGCGCCGCTCACCGACGGCGCAGCGGACGTGGGGGTACCAGCGCGCCGAGGTCCTCGGCGCCACGGCCCAGGCCGCCATCCTGCTCGCGGTCGGCGTCTTCGTCGTCGTCTCGGCGATCCAACGGCTGTTCGTCCCCGCGGAGATCCACGCCGGCCCGCTGCTCGTGTTCGGTGCGGTCGGGCTCGTCGGGAACCTCGTCGCCTACGCGGTGCTGGCCCGGGCGTCGGGCGAGGGGTTCACCTCGCGGGCGGCGCGACTCGAGGTGCTCAACGACACCCTCGGGTCCGTTGCGGTCATCGCCGCTGCCGTCGTGCTCGCGCTCACCGGGTGGGAGCGCGCCGACTCGATCGCCGCGATCCTGATCGGCCTGCTGATCCTGCCGCGGGCGGTCCGGCTGCTCCGCGAGACGGCGAACGTTCTGCTCGAGTCGACCCCGCCCGGGCTCGACCTGGACGACGTCCGCGCGCACATCCTCGAGCTCGACCACGTCATCGCCGTGCACGACCTGCACGCGACGCTCGTGGCGACCGGAGTGCCGAACCTGACGGCGCACGTCGTCGTCGACGACCACTGCTTCTCGACCGCCCACGCACCGCGGATCCTCGACGCGCTGCAGCAGTGCGTCGCCGAGCACTTCGACGTGCCGGTCGAGCACTCGACCTTCCAGCTCGAGCCCGCCTCGCACCAGCGGCACGAGCACGAGGTGCACGCGTAGCGAGGGTCCGCGCGCGTCGGGGTGCCGCGCGTCGGGGTGCCGCGCGTCGGGGTGCGCTGCGGTCTGCTCTGGTCCCGCCTGGTTCGGGCTGGCCTGGCCTGGCTTGGTCTGGTCTGGTCTGGCCCGGCCTGGTGTGGTCTGGCCCGGCCCGGACTGGTCTGGTCTGGCCTGGTCTGGTCTGGTCCGGTCCGGTCAGCAGCCGCCGTCGTCGGTCGGGAAGGCCGTGATCACCCGGTCCGTCGTCTCCGACACGATGACCCGCACGTTCGGCTCCGCCGAGGGACGCGTCCCGTCGTCGAAGCGGACGGGCGCGGCGTAGCAGACCTTGCCGTCCCCGGCGTCCTGCGGGTACCCCGCGGGCGGTGACTCGAGCACGGACCGGACCGCGGTGAGCATCGCGTCGTCCCAGTCCCGCGAGCCGTGGCCCCGGACGACGTCCTGCCAGTCGGCGGTGTGCCGGACGCGGATGTGCTCGTAGCCCTGGCCGGACGTGCCGCACTGCAGCTCGACCCGTCCGAGGGCGGCCGTCTCGTAGCGGGCGACCACGGCGCCGCGATCGGTGTCGCAGCGGTCGAGCACGTCGCTGCCGGGCAGGTCGGGGCCCGTCCGTTCGATCGTCACCGTTCCGTCCCGGGCCGCGCCGTCGGCGGCGGTCGCACTGGGCGTGACGGACGCCGCACTGCCGCCGATCACCGGGTCCTCGCCGTTCCGCTGCGCCGTGAGCGCGAAGCCGCCCGCGACCAGACCGGCCGCGATGACCGCGGCGACGACGGTGACGGCCGGGCGTCGGCGCTGCTGGGACATGCGCCCCAGTATGCCGGGCGGACCGCCGACGTCCACGCGCACCGGGCAGCGCCGACGCCGCCTGGCCCGGGCAGCGCCGACGTCGGTGCATCCCGCGTCGAACCACGAAGACGACGTCGAACCAGGCCGTGCGGTTGGTTCGACGTCGTGTCCGTGGTTCGATCCCACCGCGGCGACCCGGGGCGCGGAGACCCGGGGGCGCGGAGACCCGGGGGCGGGAGGCGGGCGCTCGTGCTACTCGGCGCGCGCGGCCAGGCGCAGGCCGGCGACCAGCGCGAGCACGACGACGAACACCACGTACCCGAGCAGCACCGGGAGCGTCGGCACGACGAGGAGCGCCGCCCCGATCGCGACGACGGGCACGGTCAGCCCGGCGTACGCGATGAGGAACGTCGCCGCGAGGACCCCGCCGCGCTGCTCCGGCCCCACGAGCGACCCCGCACGGGCGATCGACGCGCGGAAGAGCAGCCCGACCCCGGCGCCGGCCACGACCCCGCCACCGATGAAGCCGCCGACCTGCAGCAGGACCGCGGCGACCGCGAGCACCACGAGACCCCCGACGAGCAGCACCAGGCCGAGCTGGATCTGCCGACGCTGGGACAGCTTCGCGAAGACGATCTGCGACACCGCGCTCGCGGCGAAGACCCCGAAGGTCGTGGCGCCGGCGGCGAGCCGGTCGGTGACGTGGAACGTGGTGCCGAGGAACGTCGGCGCCACCGAGGTGAAGAGTCCCTGCACGGCCAGGGCCGCGAAGGCAGCCGTCCCGGCAGCCCAGAACACCCCGGCCTGCCCGCCGGGAGCGGCCATCCGCTGCGGCCGGTACGGCACCGGGCGCTCGGGTCGGTCGACGGTCTCCGGCGCGGCGAGGACCACCGCGAACGCGACGACCAGGGCGACGACGAACACCACGTACGGGACGACGAGTGGTTGCCCGACGAACTCGGCGAGTGCTCCGCCCACGAGCGCACCGAGCGACAGACCGCCGAGGTTCACGGCGCCGGCCGCGACGCTCGCCCCCTGCGCGGAACCGGACGAGCCGGTCGCCCGGACCCGCAGTTCACCGAGGTGCGCGGTCGCCGTCGCGGTGAGGAGCCCGACACCGAGCCCCGTCACGAACCGTGCGACGACGAGTCCGGTGACGTCCGACCAGAGCAGGAAGAGCACGGCCGCGACGAGTTCGAGCGCGACGGACACCAGGATCAGCGGGCGCCGCCCGTGCACGTCGCTGAGGTGTCCTGCCAGGAAGAGCGAGGCGACGACCCCCACGCCGTAGGCGGCGAAGACGACCGTCGTGGTGAACGTCGGGAACCCGTCACGTGCCTGGTAGATCACGTAGAGCGGTGCCGGCACGGTCGCGAAGGCCATCACCGACAGGAACGCGAAGGCCACGGCCCAGAAGCCGAAGCCGTGCCGACGGCGGGAGTGCGGGCGCCGTCCGCCCGGTGCGGGGACGGGCTGGGCGCCGGTCGTCCTTGCCGGTGCGGCATCGCTGGTCGAGGTCATGCCCCGATCGTGCTCCCCTCTGGTCATCGAGTCCAACGAGTGCTCTTGATGACCGACATCGATCAGATCGATACTCGCAGGGTGGAGACCCGCCTGCTGGAACAGTTCGTGACCGTCGCGGCCGAGGGGAGCGTGACCCGTGCGGCCGAGCGGCTCTGGGCCGCGCAGTCGACCGTCTCGGCGGGCATCGCGTCGCTCGAACGCTCGCTCGGCGTCCGGCTGTTCGACCGGACGGGTCGTCGGCTCGTGCTCACCGCCGCCGGCGAGGACCTGCTGCCGCACGCCCGCTCCGTGCTCGACTCCCTGGAGCGGATGCGGGACCTCGCGACCGTCGACGACGCAGACCTGCGGGGCCGGGTGCGACTCGGCATCTTCACGAGCATGGACGTCGTGGACCTGACCGGGGTGCTGCGGCGGTTCCGGCGACGGCACCCGCTCGTGGCGGTCGAGCTGATGACCTCGCCCTCGGGCACCACCGGCCTGGTGCAGGACCTGGTCGCGGGGCGGCTCGACCTGGCGTACACGGGCCTGCCGTCGGTGCCGCCGGGGGTCGTGGTCGAGCCCTTGCGCGAGCTGCCCTTCCGCGTGTTCACGGCAGCGGACCACCCGTTCGCGACCCGTCCGACGGTGTCCCTCGCCGAACTCGCCGGGCAACCGTTCGTCGACACCGCGCACGGGTTCGGCAACCGCATGATCCTCGACGCCGCACTCGAGCGTCTCGGGCTCCGCCGTCGGATCGTCGCGGAGATGAACGACATGCCCGCCGTCGTCCGGTTCGCGTCCGCCGGCCTCGGTGTCGGTGTCGTCCCCG
>CAJYIG010000342.1 GCA_913774725.1 uncultured Curtobacterium sp.
GGCGCCGGAGTCGAGCGGCAAGTCGTGCGACCGGAACCCGGGCCACCGCCCCGGCGGCGGTGACTCGGCACCGGCGGCTGCAGTGCCCGGGAACGACGAGACGCCGCCCTCCCGCAAGGAGGACGGCGTCTCGAGCCGTTCGGTGTACGACCTAGAGCGCGGCGGCGCGGGGGAACGCGGTGCGGCCGGCGTAGACGGCGGCGTCGCCCAGTTCCTCCTCGATGCGGAGCAGCTGGTTGTACTTCGCGACGCGGTCCGAACGGGCCGGGGCGCCGGTCTTGATCTGGCCACCGTCGACGGCCACCGCGATGTCGGCGATGGTGGTGTCCTCGGTCTCGCCCGAGCGGTGCGACAGGATCGCGGTCATGCCGTGGCGGTGTGCCAGGGAGACGGCGTCGAGGGTCTCGGTCAGCGTGCCGATCTGGTTCACCTTGACCAGGATCGAGTTGCCGGCCTGCTCGTCGATGCCCCGCTGCAGACGCTTCGGGTTCGTGACGTACAGGTCGTCGCCGACGAGCTGGAGCTTCGAGCCGAGCTCGGCGGTGAGGTGCTTCCAGCCCTCCCAGTCGTCCTCGGCCAGGGCGTCCTCGATGGTGACGAGCGGGTAGTTCGCGACGAGGTCCGAGAAGTACCCGGTGAACTCCTCGCTCGAGAGCTGCTTGCCCTCGAACGCGTACTTGCCGTCGTGGAAGAACTCGGTCGCGGCGACGTCGAGGCCGAGCGCGATGTCCTTGCCGGGGGTGAAACCGGCCTTCTCGATGGCGGCGAGCAGGAAGTCGAGCGCCGCGCGGTTCGAGGCGAGCTCGGGGGCGAAGCCACCCTCGTCGCCGAGGCCGGTCGCGAGACCCTGCTTCTTCAGCTCGCCCTTGAGGGCGTGGTAGGTCTCGACGCCCCAGCGCAGGGCCTCCGAGAAGCTCTCGGCGCCGTAGGGCACCAGGAAGAACTCCTGGATGTCGACGTTGGTGTCGGCGTGCGCGCCACCGTTGACGACGTTCATGAGCGGGACGGGCAGCGTGTGCGCGTTCGGGCCACCGAGGTAGCGGAACAGCGGCAGGTCGGCCGAGTCTGCAGCGGCGCGGGCGACGGCGAGGGACGCACCGAGGATCGCGTTGGCGCCCAGGCGGGACTTGTTCTCAGTGCCGTCGAGCTCGATGAGCGCGGCGTCGACGAGACGCTGGTCGGTGGCGTCGAAGCCCTCGAGCGCCGGGCCGATCTCGTCGAGGACGGCGTCGACGGCCTTCAGGACACCCTTGCCGCCGTAACGGTTCACGTCGCCGTCGCGGAGCTCGTACGCCTCGAACGCACCGGTGGATGCACCGGACGGGACGAGCGCGCGCGAGACCACGCCGTCGTCGAGGAGGACCTCGACCTCGACCGTCGGGTTGCCTCGGGAATCGAGGACTTCGCGTGCGCCTACGGCATCGATCTGGGCCACGGGGTACTCCCTACGAGTTCGGTTGTGGTGGACAGCGGGTCGATCCTACCGAGGCGCGGTGGACGCCTCGCCGCGGATGACGTCGGGTGTGGAGGAGTTCACGCCAGCGGGCGGAACTCGACACCTTCCAGGGTCTCGGTGTCGGCCCGCACGCTGGCAAAGGCCGCGAAGCCCTGCTCGGCGAGTCCGGCGAGCAAGTTCTTGGTGTTCTTCGGCCGGCGCTCGAGGCGCACGCGGCGGTGCGACACCAGGGCCTCGGACTTGAGCGCCGCGAGACGGACCGGGTCGACGTCCTTGTCGTACAGGAGCACGACCGCATCGGACTCGGCCGACTCGGGCAGCGTGACGAGGTCGACGAGCCGCTCGAACCCGAGCGAGAAGCCGACTGCGGGGACGTCCTGCCCGAGGAAGCGCCCGATCATGCCGTCGTAGCGACCGCCGCCGCCCAGGCTGTAGCCGAAGTCCGGGTGGGCGACCTCGAAGATCGTCCCGGTGTAATAGCCCATGCCGCGCACGAGCGTCGGGTCGAAGCGCAGGTCGACGCCCGGCAGGGCCTCGCGCAGCCGGAGCAGGTCGGCGAAGGCGTCGGCGTCGAGCCACTCAGCGCCCTCGACCGAGGTCCAGTCCGCTGCCTCGAGCGCGCGGATGGTGTCCTCGAGGCCGGGCAGGTCGGCACCGATCGTCGACCGGAGCTCGGCGGCCACACCGTCGGCACCGATCTTGTCGAGCTTGTCGACCGTGATCAGGGCCCGGTCCGCGGCGCCGGGGTCGGTGATCCCCCACGAGGCGAGCAGCGCCAGCAGGATCCGCCGGTCGTTGATGCGGATCGTGGTGTCCGCGATGCCGAGCGCGTCGAGCGCCGCGGTGGTCGCGCGGATGAGCTCGATCTCCGCGAGCTGCCCCGGCTCCCCGAGGATGTCGATGTCGCACTGGACGAACTGACGGTAGCGCCCCTTCTGCGGACGCTCGGCACGCCAGACCGGAGCGATCTGCACGGCACGGAACACCGACGGCAGCTCGGCGCGGTGCGAGGCGTAGAAGCGTGCGAGCGGGACGGTCAGGTCGAAGCGGAGCCCGAGGTCCGCGAGGTCGAGCGGTGCACCGGCCTGCTGCAGGTCCTCGGTCGTGAGCCCGCGGCGCATCACCGCGAACGCGAGCTTCTCGTTGTCGCCACCCAGGCCCGAGTGCAGCCGTGCGGCGTCCTCGACGACGGGGGTCTCGATCTCGTCGAACCCGTGTCGCGCGTAGACGTCACGGACGACCCCGAGGACGTGCTCGCGACGGGCCTTCTCCGCCGGGAGGAAGTCTCGCATGCCACGGGGAGCCGTCACGGTCGTTGCCATGCGCCAATCCTGCCAGAGCGGGCGGAGGCGCTTGCACGCACTATGGCCAACTGATACGCTACATCCAGAACCTCGGTCTGGTGGTCTCCTGATCCGACCATCAGACCGTTCGCGGGGACGGTGTGCTGCAACGGCGCCCCGCGGTTCGGGCGGGTGTCCCTGTCGACGCAACTTCCCTGGTGCGTCGTACCCGCTCGCGGGCACCCTCCTTTTTCGGGTTGGGAGGGTGCCCGCTCTCTCACTCGTCTGCCCGACCCGGTCCGGCCGGGAGGCACGACTCACTCCCCGACGCGCGCCTCGGCTTCCAGCCGGGTCACCGCTGCCCGCAGGCTCGCCACCACGTCGATGCCCGCCTCCCGTGCCGCCGCGACCTCGGCGAGCATCCCCGCACCCCACCGGTCGTCCACCACGTCTCCCGACCCGCTCGCACTCGCCGCGCCGTCCGCACCGTCCGCGCCGTCCGCGCCGTCCGCGCCGGCGCTCGCCTGCTCCGGTGCGCGCACGACGGCGGCGACGACCGCCGCGGCGTCCCCACGCTCCTCCAGGCGTTCGAGCAGCTTCACGGCGCGCTCCAGCGGCGGCATCGCCCGCGGGACCCCGTCGACCACGCTCGTCCGCGCAGCCTTCTCCGCTGCCTTCGCCGCCCGCCACACGCGGACGACCTCCGCCTCGGTGTCCGCCCGCTCCGCACCGAACACGTGGGGGTGCCGGCGGACCATCTTGTCCCGGGCGCCCGCGGCGACGTCCTCGAGGTCGAACCGTCCCGCCGCCGCAGCGAGACCCGCGTGCAGGACGACCTGGTAGAGCACGTCGCCGAGCTCCTCGCGCAGTTCGACGTCGTC
>CAJYIG010000343.1 GCA_913774725.1 uncultured Curtobacterium sp.
GTCGACTCGATCGAGGCGAAGCCCTGGAACTCCTCCATGATCTCCTCGCTCGTCAGGCCGAGGGCCTTGAGGAAGACGGTCACGGACTGCTTGCGCTTGCGGTCGATGCGCACGCCCACCTGGTCGCGCTTGTCGATCTCGAACTCGAGCCAGGCACCACGCGAGGGGATGACGCGGGCGGAGTAGATGTCCTTGTCGGACGTCTTCTCCTGCTGGCGCTCGAAGTACACGCCCGGCGAGCGGACGAGCTGCGAGACGACGACGCGCTCGGTGCCGTTGATGATGAACGTGCCGCGCTCGGTCATGAGCGGGAAGTCGCCCATGAAGACGGTCTGCGTCTTGATCTCACCGGTCATGTGGTTCATGAACTCGGCGTTGACGTACAGCGGCGCGGCGTAGGTCTTGCCACGCTCCTTGCACTCGTCGATGGAGTACTTCGGGTCCTCGAGCTCCGGGGACGTGAACGAGAGCTGCATGGTCTCGCCGAGGTCCTCGATCGGGGAGATCTCCTCGAAGATCTCCTCGAGGCCGGAGTGCAGCGCGAGGTCGGTGCGACCCTGCTCCTGTCCTTCGGCGAGGCGGGCCTTCCAGACGTCGTTGCCGACGAGCCAGTCGAAGCTCTCCGTCTGGAGGGCGAGCAGATCCGGCACCGTGAGGGTGTCCGTGATCTTGGCGAACGAGAGTCGCGAGTGGTTGCGACCGTTCTTGGGGTTGGTGGATGCGTTGGGCGCAGCAGCCAAGGGTGTGACCTCCGGTAGGCCCCGTCGGGCCGGTACTGACGAGCAGCACGTAGGTGAGTGGATTGATCGCTCGGCGCGACCCCGGGACCACCGACACGGAACGCACGACGACAACGACCGTCGAGGACCTGTGGGATGATCGGTGAGCGGGACCCGCCGCCATATACGGGACCGGCTGCACCAGGGCGCGTGTTCGACCGCAATATGACGACACACGAATGCCAGGGAGCGCGAACTGTCATCATAGGTCGCCCCGGCGCGCGCTGTCCAGTCCTGGCTTGACCGGATTCGGCGATGGCGTGTATAAGCACGCAGCCCGCCCCGACATTCCTCGCATTGCCCGCAGCGGCAGCGGCAGCGGGAGCGGCGGCAGGAGCGGCGGCGGGAGCGGCGACCGTGTCAGTCCACGAGCGCGCGCAGCAGCTCCTCCGGGTGCTCGCCCCGCACGAAGGTCACCCGACCCCGGTCGTCCGTGATCCGCAGGCCCCGACCAGGGGTGAGCAGGAGCGCCCGCACGCCACGGCCCAGGCGCAGCCCCACCCCGCCGAAGGTGCGCGCGTCCGCCTCGACGACCGTGACGTCCGCGATCCGGCGTCGGACGATGCGGCGCGCGGGCAGCGGTCGGAAGTGCAGCACCACGTCGGTGTCGGTGACCGCGATGCCGGTCCGCGCGAGCAGCAGCAGGGCTCCGGCGACGAGGGCGACCACGCCCGGCAGCAGCAGCGCGACCTCCGGCGCGTCCCCCGGCCAGCCGAGCACGGCCGCCGTCAGCGCGCCTCCGCCGAGCAGCAGGACGGAGCCGACGGCGCGCATCCAGCGGGGAGCGCGTTCACCGTCCGCGACCACCGGCCGGGAGGCACGGTGCAGGCGGGCGGGCAGGTGCACCACCGGCAGGGCGCGGCCGGCCCGGGACGCGCGGCCGGGTCGGTCCGTCCGCACGGATCGGGCCGGGGATCCCGGTCGGAGGGTGGGCAGGCTGAGGGTGTCGGTCATCGCGGTCTCCCGGTGGAGTCGTGGGTCGTGTCGCAGCCGCGGGCGCACGGGACCGTCGGTCGGCGCACGCGTCGTGCCGTGCGCCGTCGCACGCCGGAGGGCGGCGTGCCGGGGTCGAGCGGTGGGGGTGCGGGCACGCCGACGACGGGTCGGCCGCCCGGGCGCGGTGGGGGTCGCGCGGGGCCGGTCCGGTCCACGTCGTGGTCACGTCGACGGGCGGAGCGTCTCGACCATGCGGCCGGGCTCTCGACACCCGTCGGGTGACGACGATCAGAACGGTACGGCACCGTCCTTGGCGTCGGCTGGTCACCGGGGGACCGCCGTCCGATCAGCGCCACGGTCGATCAGCGCCGCCCGATCAGCGCCGCCGATCAGCGCAGGACGCGAGCGACGGCCTCGGCACGGGTGCGGACCCCGAGCTTCGCGAAGACCTGGTTCACGTAGGACTTGACGGTCGGCACGGTCAGGAAGAGCTCGGCGGCGATCTCCGGGTTCGTCCGCCCGGCGGCGATCCGTTCGAGCACGTCGGCCTCCCGCGGCGTGAGCTCCGGGAAGCGGTCACGGACCGTGTGGGTCGCCGGAGCGGGCGGACGCTCCGGCACCCCGTCGGGCACGGTCTGCGTCGCCGGGGCCGCACCGAGCTGCGCGACGAGCCGCGCCCCGACCCCGGCGTCGAACGTCGCCTGTCCCGAGGCCACGGCGCGCACGGCGGTCGCGAGCTCCCGTCGGCCCGCGTCCTTCGTCAGGTACCCGCGCGCCCCGGCCCGCAGCGCGCCGACGATCGAGGCGTCGTCGGCGTAGGTCGTGAGCACGAGCACGGCGACCCCCGGGTGCGCGGCCGTGATCGCCGCGGTGGCGGTCGGGCCGTCGGTCCCCGGCATCCGCAGGTCCATCAGCACGACGTCCGGCGGGTCGTCGTCCACCATCGCGATCGCCGCTGCGCCGTCAGCGGCCTCGCCGACGACCTCGAGGTCGGGCTCCAGCGACAGCACCGTCACCAGGCCGTCCCGCACGATCGCCTGGTCGTCCACCACGAGCACCCGGATCGTCATGCCCGTTCCTCCGCCGCCCCGGTCGTCGGCACGCGCATCGCCACCACGAACGAACCACCCTCGACACCGGCGGCGACGGACGAGTCGTCGCCGAGCTCCGCGAACCGCTCCCGCATCCCCACGAGACCGAGTCCCGCCCCGGCACCCGCGGGGTCGAGAGCGGGGTCGAGCGCGTTCGTGACCGTCACGTCGACCGTCGGGCCGGCCGCGCGGACGGACAGCTCCACGGGGCGGCCGGGGGCGTGTCGGCGGGCGTTGCTCAGCGCCTCCCGGGCGGCCGCGACCACGACGGCGCGGTGCGCCGCACCGACCGACGGCAGACCCAGGTCACCGCGCGTGGTGAGCACCCCGCCGAAGGCGCGGTGGGCGTCGACCAGCCCCGCCAGGTCCGCCGGCTGCGACGTCGGCACCGCCGTGTCGTCGCGGAGCGCGTGCACCGCACGACGGGCCTCGGCGAGCCCCGACGCCGCGAGGGCCCGCGCGGCGCCGGCACGACGCGCTGCCTCGTCGGCACGCCCCGCCTCGAGCAGCGCCTCGACGGCGTCGAGCTGCAGGACCAGGCCACCGAGCGAGTGGGCGAGCACGTCGTGGACCTCGCGGGCCGCGCGCGACCGGTCCGCCAGCAGCTCAGCGCGCTGCTGCTCGGCCTCGGCCTGCCGGGTTCGGTCCTCGACCAGGCGGGCCTGCCGGCGGCTGAACCCGACCACGGCCGCCAGGAGGAGTCCGCCGCCGGAGCCGAGCACGAGCGTGACCGGCACGCCGGCCGGCACCGCGGTGGCCGCGACCTCGACCAGCGCCACGACCGCGGCGACGGGTCCTGCCCACGGAGGCTGCAACGCACTCGCCGCGAGGACGACGACGCCCACGAGCGGCACCGCGACCGCCACCGCACCCGTGGCGACGACGACGGCCGCGCCGGCGACGACCATGACCCAGGCTGCGACGAGCAGCACGCGCTCCCGTCGGGCTGCGACCCGGAGCACCCACGCGGCGAGCGCCACGGTCCCGACCGCCCACACCCACGCGGGCTGCCCGGTGGCCGTCCCGGTGCGCACGGACCAGTAGGTGACCACGAGGACGCCGAGCAGGTTGAGCGCCCTGGTGGTCACCGAGCCGGACCGGCCGCGCACGAGGTCGTCCCGCGCGGCAGCGGTGCGCACCGGGTCCGGACTGCTGCTCACCGGACCATCATGCCGCTGACGCCGCGCGGCATCCGCTGGTCGACGACCAGGGCCCGCGCGGCCCGGTTCAGCGCCAGGACGAGCAGGATCGCCCCGGTCGAGGTGAGCAGGTGTGCGCCGAGGTGCCCGCCGACGACGTCGAGACCGACGCGGACGGCGATCATGAGCAGCCACAGCCCGGCGCCCGCCCAGCCGGTGCGTGACTGGAGCGTCCGGCCGTGGTCGTCCGGGGTCGGTGCCGTGCGGAAGCGGGTCATCGTCCCCATGGCCAGACCGACCGCGACCGCGAGCAGGGCCTCGACCCCGAGGAGCAGGACGTCGAGCGACGTGACGGCGGCCGAGGACTGCGCCAGCACCACGACGCCCACGACGCCGAGGACGAGCGGGGTGCGCCAGACGCGTGCCGGGTCGAACGCCCGCCAGGTCGCCTGCCGGTACGCCAGGAAGCCGACGAGGACGAGGCCGATGACGGCGTTCGCGATGAGCTGGGTGGACACGGTGTGCCTTCCGTCGAGGTGTCCGGCGGGGGTCCCCGACCGGTGCTCCCAGCCTCGCGAGCCGGCGGTCGGCGGCACACCACCCACGGGTGGTGGTCGGGGTGGGGATCACGGTGGTGTTCCATGGACGCATGGCTGATGCGTTCGACGGGTTCCGGATCGGTGCGGGCTGGGCGTCGGTCGAGCCGGACCGGCACCGCCCCGGCTCCTTCACGCTCGTGGTGGACGGCACGCCGCAGTCGCACGTCGACCTCGAGGATCCGACCCACCTGGCGTTCGAGTACATCCGGCGCATCGGGCACGCGATCGACCTGCTGCCGGAGGGCCCGATCACGGCGCTGCACCTCGGCGCGGGTGCGCTGACCCTGCCCCGCTACGTCGCCGTCACCCGTCCGGGTTCGCGGCAGCAGGTCGTCGAGCTGGAGCGGGACCTGGTCGAGCACGTGCGCGAGGTGCTCCCCTTCCCCCGCGGTGCGTCGATCCGCGTCCGGTACGGGGACGCCCGTGAGGTCCTCGGCAAGCTGCCGGCCGGACTCCGCGGCACCGTGGACCTGGCGGTCGTCGACGTGTTCGGCGGCTCGCAGATCCCCGCACACGTGACGAGCGTCGAGTTCTACCGCTCGGTCGCCGAGTTCCTCTCCCCCACCGGCATCGTCGCCGTCAACGTCGCCGACGGAGCCGGACTGGCGTTCGCGCGCGGGCAGGCATCGACCCTGCAGGCGGTGCTGCCGTCGGTCGCCGCGGTCGCCGACACCGGCATGCTGAAGGGGCGGCGCTTCGGGAACATCGTGCTGCTGGGATCGAGGACCGACCTGCCCGTGGCGGACATGCCGCGGCGGTACTCCTCCGACCCGATGCCGGCGAAGGTCGTGCACGGCGCGGAGCTGCGGGCGTTCATCGCGGGCGCACCGATCGTGACCGACCAGACCGCGGTGGCATCCCCCGAGCCGAACCGGAGCGTCTTCGGCGGCTGACGCGGATTGGCGCTTCCTCCCTCACGAAACGCGCGCGTTTCGACCTCGCGCGCGTCGATCCCAAGGTGCTTCGTCGCACGATGAGCGAGCATGGAC
>CAJYIG010000344.1 GCA_913774725.1 uncultured Curtobacterium sp.
CTGCGCGGGGTGATGGCGGTCGCGCCGCTCGACGAGGAGCCCCGTCGGGCGTTCGCCCGACTGCGCGGGATCTCGTCGCGGGTCGTCGCGCTCGCCCCCGACGCCACCGACATCTCGGCGGGGATGAGCGGCGACTTCGCCGAGGCGATCGCCGAGGGCGCGACACACCTCCGGATCGGGACCGCAATCACGGGAAACCGGCCGGCCGCGCCCTAGCCTCGTTGCAGGGCACCACGAGCACCGACCTCCGGAGGAACCATGGCGAACCCGCTCAAGAAGACGATGGTCTACCTCGGCCTCGCGGACGAGGAACTGTACGAGGACGAGCAGCAGTCGGCCGCACCGACGCGTCAGGCCGCCGCCCCCGCAGCGGCTCCCGCTGCAGCGCCGGCTGCCCAGGCCCCGGCTGCCTCCGCACCCGCCGCCGCGGCGCCGGCAGCAGCCCCGGCCGCCGCCCCCGCCGAGCCCAAGACGCACACCCACCAGCGCGGCGCCCAGGTCACCCCGCTCCGCCGCTCGCACACGACCGCACAGAAGGCGACCCCGGTCCAGGAAATGAACGAGATCCTCACCGTCCACCCGCGCGAGTACAAGGACGCCCAGTCCATCGCCGAGAGCTTCCGCGACGGCATCCCCGTCATCATCAACCTCTCGCAGATGACCGAGTCGGACGCCCGCCGCATGATCGACTTCGCGTCGGGACTGTCGCTCGGCCTCTACGGCAAGATCGAGCGCGTGACGAACAAGGTCTTCCTGCTCTCGCCGGCCCACGTCGCGGTGAGCGGTGAGCCTGCTGAGGTAGAGTCCGACATCGAGGCGTCCTTCTTCGCCCAGTCCTGAGCCGGAGCCCGGTTCACCCCGCCCCGTGCGGTCGCCGTGACGGCGGACGCACCCGAGCCGAGCGAGCCCCATCGTGTCACTGGTCTTCGGGATCCTCTCCTTCGCCCTCCTGCTCTACTTCTTCGTGATGTGGGGCCGGTTCGCGTTCGACATCGTGCAGGCGTACAACCGCACCTGGCGTCCCCGGGGCGCGATGCTCGTGGTCGCCGACGTCGTCTACACGCTCACCGACCCGCCGATCCGGTTCGTCCGTCGACTGCTCCCGCCGCTGCGGCTGGGTCCGGTCGCGCTCGACTTCGGTTGGACGATCGTCATGCTCGTGGTGATCATCCTCCGGGTGATCGTCGGCGGACTCGCCCGCGGTTTCTAAAGCAGCACACCGCCGCGACACGCGCCGCGCCGCGGTCAAGGTCACGGTTCCGATCCGGCCCCGGTGTACGGTGGTCGGGATCGATGTCCGCTCCGGTGGACATCCGCACCGCTCGTCGCGGCTGGTAGATTCGGTCGCGACGCAAGTGGTTCCACACGTTCAGCAGTTCTATTGAGGTGACGGCAATGGCTTTGACGCCGGAAGACGTAGTCAACAAGCGGTTCCAGCCGACGAAGTTCCGCGAGGGCTACGACCAGGACGAGGTCGACGACTTCCTGGACGAGGTCGTCGTCGAGCTCCGCCGCCTGACGGCCGAGAACGACGAGCTCCGCCAGCGCCTGCAGGCAGCCGAGTCGGCGCCGAAGTCGGCCGCGGCCGAGCAGCCCGTCGAGCAGCAGCCCGAGTCGACCCCCGAGCCCGAGCCGGCTCCCGTCGCCGCCGCTCCGGAGCCCGCGCCGGTCGCCGCCGCCGCTCCGGCCCCGTCGACCGTCCCGGCCGACGAGGACACCGAGGGCACCACGAACCTCCTGACGCTCGCGCGCCGCCTGCACGAGGAGCACGTCCGCGAGGGCATCGAGAAGCGCGACGCACTCATCGCCGAGGGCACCGCGCAGGCCGCTCGCCTGGTCTCCGAGGCCGAGGCGAAGCAGCGCCAGATCATCGCCGACACCGAGAACACCAACCGCCAGCGCGTCGCGGTCCTCGAGGGCGAGCAGCGTCAGCTCGAGGGCAAGATCGACGAACTCCGCACCTTCGAGCGCGACTACCGTGCGCAGCTCAAGAGCTACATCCAGGGTCAGCTCGCCGAGCTCGACGGGTCCGGCTCGCAGGAGTCCGGCCTCACCCCGGCGCCCGCCTCGGCGCAGGGCTTCGGCAACTGACGTTGGTCAGACCAGCACCGACGGCGAAGGTCAGTGTCCGCGCGATCGCGGCACTGGCCTTCGCCGCTGTCGTCGTGGTGGCGCTCGACCAGGGCGTGAAGGCACTCGTCGTCGCGAACCTGCCGTACGGCCAGGCCGTCCCGGTCCTCGGTGACGCGCTGCAGCTGCTGTACGTCCGGAACCCCGGCGCCGCGTTCTCGTTCGCGGTCAACATGACGTGGGTGTTCTCGATCGTGTCGACGGCGGTCGTCGTCGCCATCATCGTGTTCGCCCGGCGCATCCGGTCGATGTGGTGGGCGATCGTGCTCGGCATGCTGCTCGGCGGTGCGCTCGGCAACCTGCTCGACCGGCTCTTCCGTGAGCCGGGCTTCGGCCGCGGTCACGTGGTCGACTTCATCTCCACGCCGTGGATGATGCCCGCGATCTACAACATCGCCGACTCGTTCATCTGCGTGAGCATGGTCGTGTTCGTGCTGCTCGTGATCCTCGGGGTGAACCTCGACGGCACCCGCGCGTTGTCCGCGAAGCAGCAGCGCGCTGCCGACGCGGCCGCCCGCTCGGACGCGGCCGACGGGGCGGAGTCGCCCCGTGCCTCCCGTCCGGTGGTCGCGGAGCCGGACCCGCGTGCGCCGCGCGACGGCCGCGACGTCCTCGGGCACGACGCGACGTGAGCGAACAGCGTTCCCTGCCCGTGCCGGACGGTCTCGCCGGCGAGCGGGTCGACGCGGCCATCGCGAAGCTGCTCGGGTTCTCGCGGTCCTTCGCGGCCGAGGTCGTCGCGGCCGGTGGCGTCCGCGTCGACGGCGTCGAGGTCGGCAAGTCCGACCGGCTGCACGCCGACTCGTGGCTCGAGGTGGAGTGGTCGCCGAAGGAACCCCCGCGCATCGTGCCCGTCGAGGTGCCCGGCATGCGGATCGTGCACGACGACGAGGACATCGTCGTCGTCGACAAGCCGATCGGCGTCGCCGCGCACCCCTCGCCCGGCTGGGACGGGCCGACCGTCCCCGGTGGGCTCGCCGCCGCGGGCTTCACGATCGCGACCTCCGGCGCCGCTGAGCGCGCGGGCATCGTGCACCGGCTCGACGTCGGGACCTCGGGCCTGATGGTCGTCGCGAAGACCGAGCTGGCGTACACGCACCTGAAGCGGGCGTTCAAGGAGCGCACGGTCGACAAGGTCTACCACGCACTGGCGCAGGGGCACCCCGACCCGACTGCGGGGACCATCGACGCCCCGATCGGTCGGCACCCGTCGAGCGACTGGAAGTTCGCGGTCACGGCGGACGGCAAGCCGAGCGTGACGCACTACGAGACGCTCGAGGCCTTCCGGTCGGCGAC
>CAJYIG010000345.1 GCA_913774725.1 uncultured Curtobacterium sp.
TCACCGCTCACCGCTCACCGCAACCAGCGGTACTCGTACTCCGGACGGCCCTGCCCGCGGTGCCGGACGTCCTTGCCGACCTGCCCGGAGGCGGCCAGGTGCTCGAGGTACCGCCGCGCGGTCACCCGCGACAGCCCCGTCGCCTCGGCGACCTCGGAGGCCGACCCGCCGTCCGGCCGCTCGAGCAGTGCGTCGCGGACCAGACCGAGCGTCTCCGGAGCGATGCCCTTCTCGTGGTCGGTCGGTGCGATCGGGCGCAGCGTCCCGAGCCGCTGGTCGATGTCGGCCTGCGTGAGTGCCCGACGGTCCTCGAACCCGCGCCGGAACTCGCGGTACGACGTCATCCGGTCGGCGAACGACCGGAAGCTGAACGGCTTGACGAGGTACTGCACGACCCCGAGGGCGATCGCGTTCCGCACCGCGCGGACGTCGTGCGCGGCGGTGACGGCGATGACGTCCACGGCGGAACCGGCGCTGCGCAGGGCGCGGACCAGCTGCAGGCCGTGGGCGTCCGGCAGGTTGAGGTCGAGCAGCACGAGGTCCGGTCGCTCCGCGGCGACCGTCGCGAGCATCTCCCGCCCGGTGCCGACGGTACCGACCACCGTGAAGCCGTCGAGGCGCGCGACGTAGGCGGCGTGCGCGCCTCGGCGGTCAGGGGTTCGTCCTCGACGACGAGGACCCGGATGGGCGCGGTCACGTCGCCACGCTCCGGGCGGTCAGGTGCACCGTGAAGGTGCTGCCGTCCGGCCCGGTCGTGACGTCCACGGTGCCGCCGGTGCGAGCGAGGGTGGCGCGGACGAGGTCGAGGCCGATGCCCCGCCCCTCCGGCCCGGCCGGCTTCGTCGACCAACCACGCTGGTAGACGGCGTCGACGTCGGCGATGCCGGGTCCGTCGTCGCGGACGACGAGCCGGACGTGTCCGTCGGGCCCGCGTCCGTCGAGCCCGGGGCCGTCGACCCTGGGGCCGTCGACACCGGAGACGACGACCTCGACGCGGCCCCGGTTCCCGCCGGGGCGGGCGCCGGCGACGGCGTCGACGGCGTTGTCGACGAGGTTGCCGAGCACGGTGATGACGTCGCCGGGGGCCGCCGGGACGGAGTCGAGCAGGCCGCTCGTGTCGGCGACGAGGTCGACCCCGCGCTCGGCTGCCTGCGCGCGCTTGGCGGCGAGGAGGGCGTCGAGCACCTCGGGAGCGGTCCGGGCGGGGTCGTCGGTGCGGTCATCCGGGCGGTCGTCCGCTCCGGGTCCGTCGGACTCGGTGCGCTCGGCCCCGGGACGCTCCGACCCACGGCGCCGGTCGACCTCGCTGTGCCGGTCGACCTCGCTGTGCCGCTCGATCTCGTCGGAGGCGAAGCGGATCGCCTCGTCGACCCGGCCGAGCTCCATGAGTGCGACCACCGCGTGCAGTCGGTTGGCGAACTCGTGCGTCTGCGAGCGGAGCGCGTCGGTGAGCGTCCGGGTGGCGGCGAGCTCCCCCGACAGGTGCAGCAGGTCCGTCTGGTCACGGATCGTCGCGACGGTGCCGAGGGGTCTCGTCGACCCGCGCGGGAACGCCATCTCCTGGTTCACGACGAGCACCCGGTCGCTCGTCGCGTACGTCTCGTCGACGGCCCGGTCGCCCGATGCGAGCAGGGTGCGCAGGGCGTCCGGCACGTCGAGCGCCGCGAGCGGGATCGGTTCCTGGCGTTCAGCCGGTACGGGCAGGTGCAGCAGTTCCGCGGCGCGGTCGTTGTGCAGCACCACGGCGCCGGACCGGTCGACCACCACGAGTCCCTCGTGCACCGAGTGGAGCACGCCCTCGTAGGACGCGAAGACGCGGGCGAGCTCCTCCGGCCCCCGCCCGGCCGTCACGCGACCGAGGTAGCGGCTCAGCAGCCACGAGAAGAGCGCGGCCACCGCGACGACCGCCAGGGCGAGCAGGACGACCGAGGTGAGCCGGGGCACCAGGGCGGTCGAGATGTTCGCCACGGTGACGCCCGCGGCGACGAGTCCGACCACCCGCCCGTCGGCCTCGGTGATCGGGGTCACGGCCCGCACCGACGGGCCGAGCGTCCCGGAGAACGTCTCGGTGAAGGTCCGACCCTCGAGCGCCGGCTGGACGGTGCCCCGGAACGGCCTGCCGATCTCGGAGCGATCGGGGTGGGTCCACCGGGTGCGGTCGGGCGCCATGATCGTGATGAAGTCCGTGTGGGTGCGCCGCATCAGGTCGAGGGCGTACGGCTCGAGCTGCTCCGAGGGGTCGGCGGTGTCGACCTGCTGGAGCACGAACGGGTTGCGGGCGATGGACACCGCGACCGCGGTGGACTTCTCGGCCGCGTCCGCCTCGAGGTCGGCCCGCGCGGACGCCCAGCTCCAGGCGCCCCCGACGGCGACCCCGACCACGACGAACAGCAGCTGCAGCGCGAAGAGTCGCGCGGCGATGCTCCATCGACGGGGTACCACTGTGCTGCCTCCTCGCTCCGTTGCGGGACGTCCATCCTCGCGTACGAGTGCCCCTCCGCGCAGCACGCCGTGAACGTTGTGAACACAAGTCGATCCGGTGGGCCGGTCCGAGCGAGGGTGTGTGGCGTTCCCCCGAGGACGAGCCGACCGGAGCGACGCCGCCCCGGTCCTGACGACAAGGAAGTCTCATGGCATCGACGCACCCGACCACCGCCCGCCGCCGGCGCCGCGGTCTGGATCGCTCGCACTGGCTCTACATCGCGGTCATCGTGGCCGTGCTCGCCGGCATCGTGGTCGGCCTCACGGCCCCCGACTTCGCCGTCGGTCTCAAGCCGATCGGCGACGGCTTCATCGCCCTGATCAAGATGATGATCGCCCCGGTCATCTTCTGCACGATCGTGCTCGGCGTCGGCTCCATCGCCAAGGCTGCGACGGTCGGCAAGGTCGGCGGCCTGGCGCTCGGCTACTTCATCGCGATGTCGACCTTCGCGTTGGCGATCGGCCTCGTCGTCGGCAACCTCATCCACCCGGGCGACCACCTCGACATGTCGAAGGCCACGTACGAGCTGCCGGCCGGCACCGAGGAGAACGCGTCGTCGACCTCCGGGTTCCTGCTCGGCATCATCCCCGCGACCCTCGTGTCGTCGCTGACGAGCGGCAGCATCCTGCAGACGCTGTTCGTCGCACTGCTCGTCGGCTTCGCCCTGCAGGCCATGGGCGAGAAGGGCGCGCCGATCCTCACCGGCATCCGGCACCTGCAGGCCCTGGTCTTCCGCATCCTCGCGATGGTGATGTGGGTCGCCCCGGTCGGCGCGTTCGGTGCCATCGCGGCGGTCGTCGGTGCCACCGGCGTCGCCGCACTCGTCGCCCTGGGGACCCTGATGGTCGCCTTCTACATCACCTGCATCGTGTTCGTCGTCGGCGTCCTCGGGGTCCTGCTCCGGGTCGTGACCGGCGTCAACATCTTCAAGCTCATGAAGTACCTCGGCCGCGAGTACCTGCTCATCGTGTCGACGTCCTCCAGCGAGGTCAGCCTGCCGCGCCTCATCGCCAAGATGGAGCACCTCGGCATCTCGAAGCCCGTCGTCGGTGTCACCGTGCCGACCGGGTACTCGTTCAACCTCGACGGCACCGCGATCTACCTGACGATGTCCTCGCTCTTCATCGCGAACGCCCTCGGCACCCCGCTGAACATCCCCGAGCAGATCTCGCTCCTGGTCTTCATGATCATCGCCTCGAAGGGCGCTGCCGGGGTCACCGGTGCCGGGCTGGCCACCCTCGCCGGCGGTCTGCAGGCGCACCGTCCGGACCTGGTGAACGGCGTCGGCCTGATCGTCGGCATCGACCGGTTCATGTCCGAGGCCCGCGCGCTGACGAACTTCACGGGCAACGCGGTCGCCACCGTGCTGGTCGGGACGTGGACGAAGCAGATCGACAAGCAGCAGGTCGAGCGGGTGCTCTCCGGTGCGGCTCCGTTCGACGAGCGGACGATGTCCGCCGACGACCACGGCGGCCTCTCGACCCAGCAGCCCGAGCGGATCTCGACCGAGGCCGTCCGCACCATCGTCGAGCCGGAGCGCTCGACCACCGGCCGCCGATAGCCCCCCCTTCCCCTTCCACGAGGAGATCGACGATGATCACGAACCCCAACCACACGAGTCCCGCCCCGCACACCGTGCCGGGCTCACCCCGCGTCGCCCTGGAGGCGTGGGTCGCCCGGATCGCGTCCCTCACCCGCCCCGACCGGGTCGTCTGGTGCGACGGCTCGGCCGACGAGACCGCCCGCCTGACCCGGCAGCTCGTCGACGAGGGCAAGCTGGTCGCCCTCGACCAGGAGCTCCGACCGAACAGCTTCCTCGCCCGCTCGGACCCCGACGACGTCGCCCGGGTCGAGGGACGCACCTTCACCTGCTCCCGGACCCCCGAGGACGCCGGCCCGACGAACCACTGGCGGGAGCCGTCCGCGATGCGCGCCGAGCTCGAGGAGCGCTTCGCCGGGAGCATGCGCGGCCGGACGATGTACGTCGTGCCGTTCTCGATGGGGCCGGTGGGCGGTCCGATCTCGCAGCTCGGCGTCGAGGTGACCGACTCGGCGTACGTCGTCCTGAGCATGGGCAAGACGACCCGCCTCGGGCACGGGGTGCTCCGGGCGATCGACGCCGGCGTGCCGTGGGTCGCGACCGTGCACAGCGTCGGGATGCCCCTGTGCGACGACGCCGGCACCGAGCAGCCGGACGTCGCCTGGCCGTGCAACCCGACGAAGTACATCGTGCAGTTCCCGGAGACCCGCGAGGTCTGGTCGTACGGCTCCGGCTACGGCGGCAACGCCCTGCTCGCCAAGAAGTGCTTCGCGCTCCGGATCGCCTCGGTGATGGGCCGTGACGAGGGGTGGCTCGCCGAGCACATGCTGCTCGTCCGGCTCACCTCGCCCGAGGGCCGCGCCTTCCACGTCGCCGCCGCGTTCCCCTCCGCCTGCGGCAAGACGAACCTCGCCATGCTCCAGCCGGAGCTGCCGGGCTGGTCCGTCGAGACCATCGGCGACGACATCGCCTGGCTCCGCCCCGGCGCGGACGGGCGGCTGCACGCGATCAACCCCGAGGCGGGCCTGTTCGGTGTCGCGCCCGGCACCGGCCCCGACACGAACCCCGTCGCGGTCGAGACCATCGCGGCGGACACGATCTTCACGAACGTGGCGCTGACCGACGACGGCGACGTCTGGTGGGAGGGACTCACGCCCGAGCCACCCGCGCACCTGGTCGACTGGACCGGCGCCGACTGGACGCCCGACAGCCCGACGCCCGCGGCGCACCCGAACGCCCGGTTCACCGTGTCGCTCGACCGCGTCCCGACACTCGCCGACGGGTGGGAGCACAGCGTCCCCGTCGACGCCGTCGTGTTCGGCGGTCGCCGCTCGACGAACGTGCCGCTCGTGGCACAGGCACCGACCTGGGCCGAGGGGGTGTTCATGGGCGCGACGGTGTCGTCCGAGCAGACCGCCGCGGCCGAGGGCACGGTCGGGGAGCTCCGCCGCGACCCCTTCGCGATGCTGCCGTTCTGCGGGTACGACATGGCGGACCACTGGTCGCACTGGCTCGACACCGGTGCACGCCTCGGTGCCGGAGCACCCGCGGTGTTCCAGGTCAACTGGTTCCGCAAGGACGCGGACGGCGGCTTCCTGTGGCCGGGCTTCCGCGAGAACGCCCGCGTGCTCGAGTGGATCGCCCGCCGCGTCGAGGGCAGCGTGCCGGCGGTCGAGAGCCCGGTCGGTCTGCTCCCCGACCTCGACGACCTGGACGTGCGCGGCCTGGACCTGCCGGAGGCACGGCTCGACGCGCTCTTCGCCGTCGAGCCCGGGCCGTGGCTCGAGGAGTGCGACCTGACCGAGGAGTTCCTCGCCGGGTTCGGCGACCGCACGCCCCCGGTGTTCACCGCGATCCTCGACGAGCGCCGCGCAGCCCTGCACGCCGAGACACCCGAGTCCGAGTCCGAGTCCGAGTCCGAGTCCGCGCCCGAGTCCGAGTCCGTCCGGCAGGCGGCCTGATGGCCGCCGTCGTCCCGACCACGACCGGGGTGGCCACCGCCGCCGAGCGCGCGGACCTGCAGCGCGCGTGGGACGAGAAGCTCGCGGCCGCCGAGGCGATGGTGCCGCTCATCGGACGGCTCTACCGGCGGGACGACGTCGTGCCGTCCGTGCACGGCCGTCCCCTGGTGGGGCAGTCCCCGATCGGGATCGTCAAGGCGCACCGCTCGAGCCGCCGGGTCGACGAGACCGAACTGCCGGTGACGACGAGCCTGGCGATCCTGACCGAGCTCGACACGATGGCGCTGTCGTCGGTGTCGGTGGACCTCGGCGACCTCGCGGCCCGCCACCGACGCGACCGCCTCGGCAGCAGCCTGCGCGAGTTCCTGGCCGACGAGTTCTTCCTGCACCGGGGCACGGCGGACGGACCGCACCGCGACGCTCCGCGCGACGTCGTCCTCTACGGGTTCGGGAGGATCGGTCGGATGCTCGCCCGGATCCTGCTCGAACGCGCCGGGGAGCACGCCCCGCTCGCCCTGCGCGCCGTCGTCGTCCGGCGCCGGGGACCCGACGACCTGGTCAAGCGCGCGAGCCTGCTCCGACGGGACTCGATCCACGGCCCCTTCGCCGGCACCGTCACGGTCGACACCGAGCACGACACGATCACCGCGAACGGCACCCTGGTGCAGTTCATCTCGGCGGACTCCCCCGGCGCCGTGGACTACCGCGCACACGGCATCGAGGACGCGATCGTCGTCGACACGACCGGTCGCTGGCGCGATGCCGAGGGGCTCGGGCAGCACCTCCTCGCCCCCGGCGCGGCCCGCGTGCTGCTCACCGCGCCCGCGAAGGGCGACGTGCCGAACGTGGTGCACGGCATCAACCACGACGGCATCGGCGACGACGCGGTCGTGAGCGCTGCCTCGTGCACGACGAACGCGATCGTCCCCGTGCTGAAGGTCGTGTCCGATGCCTACGGCATCGTCCACGGGCACGTCGAGACCGTGCACTCCGCCACGAACGATCAGAACCTGGTCGACAACTACCACCCCGCCGACCGACGCGGGCGGGCGGCGGGCCTGAACATGGTGATCACCGCGACCGGTGCCGCGAAGGCCGCCGAGAAGGCCCTGCCCGAGCTCCGCGGCCGGCTCACCGGCAACGCCGTCCGCGTCCCCACGCCGAACGTCTCGCTCGCGGTCCTCCACCTGACGCTCGGTCGACCGGTCGGACGCGACGAGCTGAACGGGGTGCTGCGGGAGTCCTCGCTCACCTCGGTGCTCCGCCGGCAGATCGACTACGTGGAGTCGCCAGAGATCGTCTCGACGGACCTGCTCGGCAGCCGACGAGCGGGGATCGTGGACGGGCTCGCGACCATCGCGGACGGGTCCGAGCACGTGGTGCTGTACGTCTGGTACGACAACGAGTCCGGGTACAGCCGGCAGGTCCACCGGGTCCTGCAGGAGATGGCCCGGGCCGCTCACCGGCCTCGGACCGAGGGGGAGGCAGCGCCTGGTCGACCCCTCAGTGCCGTGGGACGTTCTCGTTGACCCAGTCCCGCAGGTGCGCCAGCGGGACCGCGGCACCCCGGCCGAGCGGTGTCAGCGCGTACTCCACCCGCGGTGGCACCTCGGCGAACACGGTCCGACGCACCAGCCCGGCGCCCTCCAACCGCTTCAGCGATGCGGACAGCACCTTCGGGCTGACCCCCTGCAGGTGACGCCGGAGTTCGCCGAAGCGCTGCGGACCACCCTCGAGCACGCCGATCGCGAGCGCCGTCCACTTGTTCGCGAGGAGGCCGAGCATCGCCCGGCACGTGCGGGGGTGCACAGTGGTCGGGTGACCACCACGAACGAGATCCGAGCGATCGCACAGACCGCAGCCCGCCCCGTCGACGACCCGCACAGCCTGGTGTCCACCACGATTCCCGAGCCGGTCCCCGGCGCGCACGACCTGCTCGTCGAGGTGCGCGCTGTCTCCGTGAACCCGGTCGACGTGAAGCTCCGTGGTGGCGCGGAGCCCGACGGCGGCCTCCGGGTGCTCGGCTTCGACGCCTCCGGCACCGTCCGCGCCGTCGGTGGGGCGGTCACGCGCTTCGCTCCGGGGGACGAGGTCTCCTACGCGGGTGCGATCGACCGACCGGGCAGCAACGCCGAACTGCAGCTCGTCGACGAGCGCATCGTCGGCCGGAAGCCGTCGACGATGACACACACGGAGGCCGCCGCGCTCCCGCTCACCGCGATCACGGCATGGGAGAGCCTGTTCGACAAGCTCCGGATCACGCCTGACGCAACCGGGACGCTGCTCGTCGTCGGCGGTGCGGGCGGTGTCGGATCGATCGCGATCCAGCTCGTCCGTGCCCTGCTGCCCGGCATCCGGGTGGTCGCCACCGCGTCCCGCCCGGAGAGCGAGACGTGGGTGCGCGACCTCGGTGCCCACGAGGTCGTCGACCACCACGGCGACCTCGCCGCGCAGGTGCTCGCACTCGCTCCGGACGGCATCGAGTGGATCCTGACGACGAACTCCTCCGGTCAGCTCCCGGTGTACGAGCGCATCCTCCGCACGTTCGGACAGATCGTGGCGATCGACGACCCCGAACAGGTCGACGTCGTCGCGTTGAAGTCGAAGGCGCTCACGTGGCACTGGGAGTTCATGTTCGCCCGCTCACTGCACGGCGCCGCGGACCTGGTGGAACAGCACCGGATCCTCGACCGGGTCGCGGACCTCGTCGACGAGGGGCGCGTCCGCGGGACCGCCACGACCGTCCTGCGGCCGATCACGGCCGAGACCCTGCGCGAGGCCCACCGCCTGGTCGAGAGCGGACGGGTCATCGGCAAGGTCGTCGTGACGGACGAGCCGAAGGACTGAGCCGCGCGGTCCGCGCTCCTGACGGTGTCCTGGGGCCACTCGCGACCGCCGTCGGCTCGGGACCGAGCCCCCTCGGTCGGTCTGGAGGCGCGGATCACCGGGCGCCGACCGGCGGCGGTGATCCGGGCCTCCCGTCCGACGCCTCGGTGCCGGTCCGTCAGCCGGCCTGCGTGTCGCGCTCGGCGCCCCGCTCCGCCCGGTCGCCGTCCGACCGCTCGAGTACGCCGAGCAGGCGGAGCTTCTCGGCGTCCGCCGACCCCTCGTCCGGGTAGTAGAGCACCAGGACGACGTCGTCGACGGCGAGCTTGTCGCGGTGCAGGCGCAGGGTGCCGAGCCCGGGGTGCCGGACCACGGTCGTGTTGCCGGCGAGCGGTCGGACGTCCTGCCGGGCCCAGACCTCCCGGAACCGGGCGCTCACCAGCGACAGTTCACCGACGAGCTCGATCGCCCGGGCATCGTCGACGTCGGTGCCCAGGGTGTGCCGGAACGCTGCGACCATGTCGACCACGGCGCGGTCCCAGTCCTGCTGGAACGAGCGCTCCTCGGGGTCGAGCAGGAGCGACCGCAGTCGGTTGTGACCGGGGGCCATCCGCGGTGACAGTGCCGTCGCCAGGGCGTTGGCTGCGAGGACGTCGAGGGTGCGGCTCTCGACGAAGGCGGGCACGTCCACCGCGGCGAGCAGGTGGCGCAGACGGTCCGGCACCCGATCGGTCCGACGGGTACCGCGACGCCGGGGCCGGGGTGCGGCGAGGTCGGCGAGGTACTCGCGCTCCACGTCGTCGAGGTCGAGCACCCGGGCGAGCGCCTCGACGACCTGCTGCGAGGGGTTGCGGTCCCGGCCGCGCTCGAGACGCAGGTAGTAGTCGGCGCTGATGCCCGCGAGGAGCGCGACCTCCTCGCGTCGGAGCCCGGCGACCCGGCGGCGCGGCCCCGACGGCAGTCCGACCTGTTCCGGCGTCACGACCGCCCGCCTCGCTGCCAGGTACCGACCGAGCCGGTTGTCGTCTGCGCGCTCCTCCACGGAGCACACGGTATCCGGGCACGACGTGCGGAGCGGGGGCCCTGTCACTCCCCCGGAAGACCGCGGCCTGTCGGACCTGCCGGGCCCGGAGCGACCATCGTTGCACCACCACCGAACAGGGAGGACGTTCACATGGACATCAGCAACCGCACCGTCTTCATCGCCGGAGGCACCTCGGGGATCGGGGCCGGCCTGGCCCGCCGCTTCCACGCCGCCGGTTCGACGGTCGTCGTCGGCGGACGGCGCGCCGCCGGTCTCGACGACGTCGGGTCGGTCACCGTCGACGTGACGGACCCCGCGTCCGTCCTCGCGGCCCGCGACGAGGTCCTCACCGCACACCCGGACCTCGACCTCGTCGTCACGATGTCCGGTGTCATGCTCACCGAGGACCTGCGGGACCCCGCGCACGTCGCGCAGGCGGAGCAGTCCGTCGCCGTGAACCTGCTCGGCACCATCCGCGTGGTCGACGCGTTCACGCCGCACCTGCTCGCGCAGGGGCACGGGGACGTCCTCACCGTGACGTCCGGGATCGGTTTCACCCCGTTCCCGCTGATGCCGACGTACGGCGCGACGAAGGCGGCCGTGCACTCGTACACCGAGTCGCTCCGGGCACACCTCGCGGGCACCGGTGTCGGCGTCAGCGAACTCGTCCCGCCGGCCGTCGCGACCGCGGGTCAGGAGCAGCTCAACCCGAACGCGCTGCCCCTCGACGCGTTCCTCGACGAGGTGGTCGGCCTGCTGTCGCAGGACCCGACGCCGCACGAGGTCGTCGTCGAGCGGGCCCTCCCCCTCCGCTGGTCCGAGCGGGACGGCACGTACGACGAGATGCTCGCGCAGCGGTCGCAGGCACTGGCGTCGCTGCCGGGCCGCTGAACGGCCGAGCCGCTGGGTGGTCGAGCCGCTGAGCTGCCGGGCCGCAGGCCGCTGAGTAGGGCTGGTCAGGCCGTGACGACGGTCACGTCCGCTGCCGTGAAGCGCTCGACGAGGTCCGGTGCGATGCCGTCGTCCGTGATCAGGGTCCACCCACCACCGAGCCGGGTCCACGCGTGGAACTCGGACTGCTTGAGCTTCGAGGAGTCAGCGAGGACGTACACCGCCGTCGCACGACGAGCGATGAGTTCCTTCAGTCGGATCTGACCGAGGTCCGCTTCGCAGATGCCGCGTTCCGGCGACACCGCGTCGGCACCGAGGTAGGCGGCATCGAAGGTCAGGTACTCGAGCGCCGCCTCCGTCAGTGGCCCGACGAACCCGTTGCTCAGCGACCGGTACTCACCGCCGAGCATGACGAGTCGGACGTCGTCGCGGTCGGCCATGTCCGTGACGACCCCGACGCTCGTGGTGGTGACGGTGAGCTCGGCGCCGACCGGCAGCGCGTGCGCGAAGGCCGCGACGGTCGAGCCGTTGTCGAGGAAGAGCGACGTCCCGGGATCCACGGTCTCGCCGGCGCGCCGGGCGATGTCGCGCTTCGCGTCGAAGTGCTCACCGAGCCGCTGCCGCAGCGACGCCTCGGGGTGGGCGGCCACGGCCATCGCGCCACCGAACGTCCGGGTGAGCTTCCGCTGTTCCTGCAGGGTTGCGAGGTCGCGTCGGATGGTGGACGCTGTGACGCCGAACCGCTCGGAGAGCTCGTCGACGCTCGCGAGTCCGACCGTCGTCGCGAGCGTGACGATCGCGTCACGTCGAGCTCTCGCCGAGATCGACACGGGCACCTTCCGGACAGCGGGGACTCAGGACCTGTCAGGCGCTCCGGGCCGGACTCGGCACGCTCGAGGTCGGCGCGAGTTCGGCGGCCTGGCGGAGCGCCTCGATCATGCTAGCGACATCGGCTTTCCCGGTGCCGGTGATGTCGAAGGCCGTGCCGTGGTCGACCGACGTGCGGATGACCGGGAGCCCCACGGTGATGTTCACTCCAGCCTCGATCCCGAGGACCTTCACGGGGCCGTGCCCCTGGTCGTGGTACATCGCGACGACCAGGTCGTAGTCCCCGCGGCCGGCGAGGAAGAACAGCGTGTCGGCCGGCAGCGGTCCGACGGCGTCGATCCCGTCAGCGCGTGCAGCCTCGACGCCCGGAGCGATCTTCGCTGCCTCCTCGCCGTAGCCGAACAGGCCGTTCTCGCCGGC
>CAJYIG010000346.1 GCA_913774725.1 uncultured Curtobacterium sp.
CGAGCAGCTGCTCATCGAGGCCGAGCTGTGGGCCGCGACCGCCGCGGCGCGCACCGGGTTCGTGTACCCGTACGACGAGCTCGACGCGCTCTGGCAGCAGGTCCTGCTGCAGCAGTTCCACGACATCCTCCCCGGTACCTCGATCGCCTGGGTGCACCGCGAGGCGGTCGCGAAGTACGCGGAGACCGCCGCAGCCCTGACCGCGATCATCGAGGACGCGCTGTCGGCACTCGCCGGCCTCGGGACGGAGACCGTCGTCGTCAACCCGGCCCCGGTCCTCCAGGCCGGTGCTCCCGCGCATGGTGCGCTCCCGGCGACCGACGTGCCCACCGCGGAGCCGGTCTCGCTGGCCCAGCAGGACGGCGGGTACGTGCTCACCAACGACCTGGTGCGGGTCGTCGTCACCGCGCAGGGCCTCGTCACGAGCGCCGTCGACCTGACCACCGGGCGCGACGCGATCGCCGCCGGCCGGGCCGCCAACCTGCTGCAGCTGCACCAGGACTTCCCGAACATGTGGGACGCGTGGGACGTCGACCGGTACTACCGGAACCGGGTCGAGGACCTGGTCGCCGTCGACTCGCTCGACGCATCGGTGGACGCCGCCGGAGTTGCTCGCGTCGTCGTGTCGCGTTCGTTCGGTGACTCCTCCGTCACACAGGAGATCGTGCTCGCGCCAGGTTCCCGCACCCTCGAGTTCGACCAGACGACCGACTGGCACGAGACCGAGAAGTTCCTCAAGGTGGCGTTCCCGCTCGACGTCCGCGCCGAGCACACGATCGCCGAGACGCAGTTCGGCGCACAGAAGCGCGTCACGCACACGAACACCTCGTGGGAGGCCGCGAAGTTCGAGACGTCGATGCACCGCTACGTGCTGGTGGAGGAGCCCGGGTTCGGTGTCGCGCTCGTGAACTCCTCGATCCACGGGTTCGACACCACCCGGGACGCCGTCGACGGCCACGTCACCACGACCGTGCGGCTCTCGCTGCTCCGCGCGCCGCGGTTCCCCGACCCGGAGACCGACCAGGGCGTGCAGACGCACCGGTACGGCATCGTCGTCGGGACGGACCAGCTCGGTGCGACCGCGGCCGGCATCGTGATGAACGCCCCGGCGCGGCGCGTCACGGGCGCCCACGGGTTCGAGCCGCTCGTGCAGGTGTCGGGGGACGTCCTGCTGTCGAGCGTCAAGCTCGCCGACGACCGCTCGGGCGACCTGGTCGTCCGCGTCTACGAGCCGAGCGGGCGACGGGGGACCGGCGGCATCGCCGTCGACGGGCCGTTCGGCGAACCGGCTGAGGTGACCCTGCTCGAGGAGGCCGACGACGCACTGCCGGGTGTCGCAGCGCTCACGGACGGCGTCGCCGCGTTCCCGGTGGACGCGTACGAGGTCCGGACCTTCCGCTACCCGCGCGGCTGAGACCCCGCCGCCGGGACGCTCGGACGTCCCGGCGGCGGAGCCGGACGGCAGCAGCCGTCCGGTGCTGGGCGGCAGCAGCCGTCCGGCCCACCACTCGATGAGGAGTGTCATGCAGAAGAAGACGCAGATCGGCATCGTGGCGGCGCTCGCCGCGGTGCTCGCAGCCCCGATGATCCCCGCGGCAGCATCCGCCGCACCGTCCACCGCACCGTCCACCGCGTCCGGGACGAAGGCCGGCCCGACGAGCATCGCCTACGTCGAGGTCAACAACGACCAGCTCGCGAACGTCGGCCACTACCGGCTCGCGAACGGTGCGAACGCCTTCGACGTGGCGATCATCTTCGCCGCGAACATCAACCGCGACGCGGACGGTGACGCGGTGCTGTACGCCAACGAGAACGTGCAGCGGACGCTGGACGACGCCGCCACGCAGATCCGCCCGCTCCAGGCGAAGGGCATCAAGGTGTCGCTGTCGATCCTCGGCAACCACCAGGGCACGGGCATCGCGAACTTCCCGACGCAGGCAGCCGCCGAGGACTTCGCGGCGCAGGTCTCCGCGACCGTCGCACGGTACGGCCTCGACGGGGTCGACCTCGACGACGAGTACTCCGACTACGGCACGGACGGCACCCCGCAGCCGAACCAGCAGTCGATCGGCTGGCTCGTCAGCGCCCTGCGCGCGGACATGCCCGGCAAGCTCATCTCGTTCTACGACATCGGCCCGGCGTCCGACGCCCTGTCGTCGTCGAGCAGCACGATCGGGTCGCAGCTCGACTACGCCTGGAACCCGTACTACGGCACGTACTCGGCGCCCTCGATCCCGGGGCTCGGCAAGGACCGGCTCTCGGCGGCGGCGGTCGACATCCAGAACACCCCGCGGTCGACGGCGGTGTCGCTCGCGCAGCGTTCGAAGGCCGACGGGTACGGCGTCTTCATGACGTACAACCTGCCCGACGGCGACGTGAGCTCGTACGTCTCCGGGTTCACGAACGTGCTCTACGGCCAGACCACGATCCACGAGTGAGGACGACCGACCGATGAGTGCTGAACGCCGTGGCGGCCCGACCGGCCCCGAGACCGCCGTCGCGGCGCGCAACGGGGTCGGGTTCGTCTCGCGCCGGGCGACGCTGGTCGAGCAGACCGACCGCACCGGAACCGTGCAGGTCCTCGACGGGTACCACGGGCACGAGGTCGGTCCGACCGACGTCCTGACCTGGGTCTGGTTCCCGGAACGGTCGCTGCCCGACGGGCGGATCGAGCCGACGGTCGAGGACCTCGACCGGTTCTGGGCCGCCACGGCGTTCGCACTCGACGTCGTCTTCACCGACGGCACCCGACTCAGCGCGGGCGGCGCCCGCGACCAGTACGGCGACCCCGTCACGCCCCAGGCGCAGGACGACGCCCGCAAGCAGTGGGTCGACCAGTGGAACCGGCGGACCGTCGACCTGTCGGCGCACGCCGGCCGGACGGTGGACCGTCTGGAGGCGCGGCTCGGCCGGGCGGACCGGCCCACGCCCGACGGCGACACCGGCGGGACCACCCGCGGCCGGTCCCGCGGCACCGGCCGGACCGTCCGTGGCTGGCTCGACGACGTCCGGATCGCACCCGCGGGGCGCGCGACCGGTCACCTGCCGCAGGGCGCTCGACCGCTCGACCACGTCCGCACCACGCGCGGCACGCACTCGTCCGGCCGGTTCTCCCGCGGCAACACCGCGCCCCTCGTCGGGCTCCCGCACGGCGGCGTCCTCGGCCTGCCGATGACCGACGCCTCCGACAGCCGGTGGCCGTACGCCTACCAGGAGCACAACCGACCGAGCGACGACCGACCCGCGATCCAGGCGTTCGCGACGAGCCACCTGCCCTCACCCTGGATGGGCGACCGCGGGGTCTTCCAGGTGATGCCGTCGCCGCTCGCCGACCCCGACGTCGACCGGACCGCCCGCGCGCTCGGCTTCGACCGTGTCGACGAGCTCGACGGACCGCACCGCTACCGGGTCGCCCTCGACGACGGCGTCACCGCCGAGATGACCGCGGGGGAGTTCGCCCTGGGGTGGCGGTTCACCGGGGTCCGCAGCATCGTGCTCG
>CAJYIG010000347.1 GCA_913774725.1 uncultured Curtobacterium sp.
CCGAACACGATCCGGGGCACGCGTGCGGCCAGGGCGGCACCGGCGCACATCGGGCACGGCTCGAGCGTGACGACCAGGGTGTGCTCGGCGAGGTGCCAGTCCCCGGTCGCCCCGGCAGCGGCGCGGAGCGCGAGCACCTCGGCGTGCGCGGTCGGGTCCTGCCGGGCCTCGCGCTCGTTCCGACCGACCGCGACGACCTGGCCTGCGGCGTCGAGCACGACGGCACCGACCGGGACGTCCCCCGTGTCCAGGCACGCACGGGCCTCGTCGAGCGCGCGGTCCATCGCCGCGGTGAACGGTCGTCCGGCTGGGTGCTCCACGCGTCGATCCTGCCCCATCGGCACGGTACGCTCGACACCATGCGAGTCCACGTCGCCGACCACCCGCTCATCACCCACAAGCTCTCGGTGCTCCGCGACCGGACCACACCCTCCCCGACCTTCCGCGCCCTGACCGAGGAGCTCGTCACGCTCCTCGCGTACGAGGCGACGCGCAACGTCCGGGTCACGGCGACGCCGATCGACACCCCTGTCGCACACACGATGGGCGTCGCCATCGCGAAGCCCCGTCCGCTCGTCGTGCCGATCCTGCGCGCCGGGCTCGGCATGCTCGAGGGCATGGTCAAGCTCGTCCCCACCGCCGAGGTCGGCTTCCTCGGCATGGCCCGCAACGAGGACACGCTCGAGCCGCAGACCTACGCCGAGCGCCTGCCCGACGACCTGTCCGGCCGACAGTGCTTCGTGCTCGACCCGATGCTCGCGACCGGTGGCACGCTGGCCGCCGCGATCGACTTCCTGTTCGACCGTGGGGCCGAAGAGGTCACCTGCGTCTGCATCCTCGGTGCGCCCGAGGGCCTCGCCGCCGTCGAGCAGGCCGTCGGCGACCGCAACGTGAGCATCGTCCTCGGCGCCCTCGACGAGAAGCTCGACGAGAACGGCTACATCGTGCCGGGTCTCGGCGACGCCGGCGACCGCCTGTACGGCCTGGCCGAGTAGCACCCGCTCCCCCGACGCCCCCGTCAGCACGGTCCGCCCCGCGTGGCGCGCCGGTCGGCGGGGGCGTCTCGCGTCCGCGGCGGTCGCGTCGAGACGCCGGCGTCGCCACGAGACACCGGCGTCGCCGAGAAACGCCGTGACGCCGTCGAGACGCCGCCGATCCCGGCGGCGTCTCGCGCACGTCGCGGCGTCTCGCGCACGTCGCGGCGTCCCGCGCGCACGCCGGCGTCCCGCGCGCACGCCGGCGTCCCGCGCTCCGCGCTCCGCGCCCGGTCCACGTGTCGGCGGACGGGAGGCGCGTGGCGGGCCCGTACCGCGCCTCCCGTCCGACGGTCGGTCCCGCCGGAGCGTCGCCTGTCCGCTCCCGTCACCGTCCGCGCGGACGGTTGACAGCGCCTTGGTATACCGCCGATACTCGTCCCATGACTGCAACCGTGTCCTCCCGAGTCCTCTCCGAGGCCCTGGGGAACGTCGACATCACGATGTCGACGTCGGCGGTCATGCGTTGTCGAATGTGTGCCTGATCGGTACCCGTTCCAGCCGGATCCCCCGCGACACCACCCCGGTCGCGCGCGTGTGATCCCCGGGTGACAGCACCTCGACGACGCCGCGACAGCACGTTCCGTCGAACCGACCTTCACCCGTACCTCCCGGGAGGCCCCGGTCCACCGCAGGACCGCTGGGCGACACGGCGATCAGCCGTACCCGGACCGACGCACTCGACACCGCACGGTGCACCGCACCGCAGCCCCGCCCGGAGAACCGCCATGTCGCTCACGATCCCCCAGCCCCGCACCGCCCTCCGTCCCGCCACCACGGTGCCCACCGACCTCGGGACGGTCACGCCGATCCGACCGCGTCGCGAGCCCGTCGCCCCGCCGGTCGCGAGCGGGATCCCGACCAGCCCGGTCGTCGCGCCGCAGCGGAACCGTGCTCTGCCGGAGGGCACCGAGGCTCGCGGCTTCGCGCTCTACGTCGGCATCGACGAAGCTGCTGCCGCGGCCGCCGGCACGACCCTGGCGGCCGTGGTCGAGCAGCTGAAGGCCCTCACCGCCCAGCTCGTGCCGTCGTCGGAGACCTACGCCGCGGTCGCCGTCGCCGCCGAGGGCTCCGGCGGGCGTGACGTCGACGTGGTCCGCCTCGCGCTGCAGGACCGCTCCGCCGTGGCCGCCCGCAAGCAGGCCGAGAAGCCCGAGCCCGAGGAGACCGGGGTCGTCATCGACATCTCCCGGAAGCGCGTGACGCTCGACGGCGAGGCCGCTCCGCTGACCTACAAGGAGTTCGAGCTCCTCCAGTTCCTCGTGCTGCGCGAGGGCCAGACCGTCGACCGCGCTGCGATCATCGACGGTCTGTGGTCCGACGACGAGGACGAGACCCCGAACGAGCGCACCATCGACGTGCACGTGCGGCGGCTGCGCTCGAAGCTCGGGGCGTTCGAGGAGATCGTGCGGACCGTGCGCGGTGTCGGCTACCGCTTCGACCGGCACGCCGACGTCGCGGTGCGCTACGCGTCGACGCCGTCCCCCGACCTCTTCTGATCCGCTCCGGCGACGTTCGGTGAACTCGCAGCGAACGAAGGCCCCACACGCTGGCGCACCGTTACCGCCTCGTTATACAGTCGGTCGTGCAGGCAGTGTTTGCTGTGGCACCGCCTGCGGAATGTGATTGCAGGACACTCTTGGTGCAAGGGAGAGGGCCGGTCGCTCAGAAGGCGACCGGCCCTCGTCACGTCCGGGGACGTCGCCCGTCCCCCGAGCCGGGTCCGGCGTCGCACGCCGTCGGTAGTGTGGGCTGACCGTACGACCGGAGGGACGACGACCGTGGACGACGCACGCCGCAGCGACAAGGCGACCGCTGTCGCGGCCTGGGAGGCCCTGTTCCGGGCGCAGGTGACCGTGATGCGCGCACTCAACGCCGACTTCCCGGGCGGTGAGATCTCCTTCAACGAGTACGACGTCTGCTTCAACCTGTCGACACAGCCCGGACGCCGGGCACGCATGCGCGACCTGACCGGACACCTGCTCCTGACGCAACCGAGCGTGAGCCGACTGGTGGACCGCCTGGCATCGCGGGGCATCGTCGAGAAGCAGCCGGACCCGAGCGACGCGCGGGGCGTGATCGTCGCCCTCACGGCGCACGGCTTCGACGTCTACCGCTCGGTCGCGGTGCAGCACGCGCGGACCATCGCCGACCAGGTCGGCGCCGGGCTCGACGACGACGAGCTCCGGACCCTGACGGCGCTCTGCACGAAGCTGCGCGACGCAGCGGGCGCGGGTGCCGGCGTCCGTCGACCCCGCGCACCCGAGGCGGTGTCGGCGTGAGCGGCGCGCTCGTCTGGCTGCGCGAGGACCTGCGACTCGCGGACAACCCCGCCCTGCGTGCGGCGATCGACCACGGCGGTCCGGTGACCGTCGTCGTGGTGCTCGACGAGGAGTCGCACGGCATCCGTCCGGTGGGGGCCGCCAGCCGCTGGTGGCTCCACCACTCGCTCGCCGCCCTCGACGCCGAGCTGCGGGACCGCCACTCACGACTCGTCCTGCGCCGTGGCGCCGCCGCACGGGTGATCCCCGAGCTCGTCGCGCAGACCGGTGCCGATGCCGTCTACTGGAACCGCCGGTACGGCAAGGTCGAACGGGACCTCGACGCGGGCATCAAGAGCGCCCTGACCGACGACGGGAAGGACGCCCACAGCTTCGCGGCGAACCTGCTCTGGGAACCGTGGACCGTCCTCACCGGACAGGGCGAGCCCTTCAAGGTCTTCACCCCGTTCTGGCGCGCAGCCCAGGCGATGCCCGAACCGCGGCACCCGCTGCCGAAGCCGCGGGACCTGCCCGCTCCGGCGGACGTCGAGTCCGACGACCTCGACGACTGGGCCCTGCTGCCGACGGCGCCGGACTGGGCGGGCGGGCTCCGCGACGCGTGGGAGCCCGGCGAGGCGGGCGCGCACCGGAAGCTCGAGCAGTTCGTGCACGGGCCGCTCGAGGACTACGACCAGCGCGACGAGCCCGCGATGGCCGCCACCAGCGACCTGTCCCCGCACCTCCGGTGGGGCGAGGTCAGCCCGTACCAGGTGTGGCACCGGCTGCACGGCGAACTCGAGCCCGAGCAGCGTCGGCAGGCCCCGGCCTTCCTCCGGCAGCTCGCGTGGCGCGAGTTCAACTGGAACGAGTACTTCCACTGCGACGACATCGCCACCGTGAACGTCCGCCGTGAGCTCGACGCCTTCCCGTGGCGCGACGCCGACCAGGACGAGATCGACCGCTGGCGGCACGGCCGCACGGGCTTCGACCTGGTCGACGCCGGCATGCGGGAGCTCTGGCACTCCGGGGCGATGCACAACCGTGTCCGCCTCGCCGCGGCGAGCTTCCTCGTGAAGAACCTCCTCGTCGACTGGCGCATCGGCGAGCAGTGGTTCTGGGACACCCTGGTCGACGCCGACCCGGCGAACAACGCGGGCAACTGGCAGTGGGTCGCCGGCTCCGGCTTCGACGCCGCGCCGTACTTCCGCGTGTTCAACCCCGACCGGCAGATGGAACGCTTCGACCCGCACAAGGAGTACGTGCGGCGGTGGGTGCCCGCGGACGAGGACCGCCCGGAGCCGATGGTCGACCTCAAGGCGTCGCGCCAGCGCGCGCTCGACGCCTACGACCGGATGCGTCGCGCATGACGCCGTCGGCCGGGGTGCTCGCCGAGGTCGACGCCCTGTTCGCCGCACGGGTCGCCGACCGGGTGGCCCCGAGCAGCGTCTGGGGCGTCTTCGACCGGGACGGCCTGGTCGCCAGCGGTGGTCACGGCGACCGCGGTGACGGCCGCGCGCCCGACGCCGACACGGTCTACCGCATCGCCTCGTGCACGAAGAGCGTGACCGCCGCGACGCTGCTCACCCTGGCCGCCGAGGGGCGGGTGGCCCTCGACGACCCGATCACCACGGCGGTGCCGGCGTTCGCCGAGGTCGTCCTGCCGTCGGCCGACGCGCCGGTGCCCACGCTCCGCATGCTCCTGACGATGTCCGGCGGGCTGCCGACCGACGACCCGTGGGCGGACCGGCAGGAGTCGATCGACGACGACGCCTTCGACGCGGTGCTCCGCGCGGGGCTGCTGTTCGACTCCGTGCCCGGCACGCGCTTCGCCTACTCGAACACCGGGTACGCCCTGCTCGGCCGCGCGGTCGCCCACGCCGCCGGGGTGCCGGTCACCGAGGCGGTGACGGACCGGGTGCTCCGACCCCTCGGACTCGCGGACACCGTGTTCAGCGCCGCGGCGGCACGCGGGTACGTCGTCACCGGTCAGCGCGACGACGACGGCTCGTGGACGCCGCAGCCGATGACCGGTCCGGGGGCGTTCTCGCCGATCGGTGGACTGTTCTCGACCGTGCGCGACCTGGCGCGATGGGCGCGGTTCCTCGCCTCGGCGCACACCGAGGCGCCGGAGGAAGGTCCGGTCTCCCCCGCCGACCGCCGCGCGATGCAGCAGGCGATGCGGATCGTGCCACCCTCGGTGGTGCCGACGGCGGCCCGTCCCACGGCGTACGGCTTCGGGCTCTTCGTGGAGCAGGACGACCGCGCGGGTGAGATCGTGTCGCACTCGGGCGGCTACCCGGGCTTCTCGGCGCACGTGCGGTGGTCGGCGGAGCACGGCCTCGGGGTGGTCGCGTTCGAGAACGCCACGCAGGCCAAGGTCTCGGTGCCGGCCGAACGGTCGCTGGACCTGCTGCTCGCCGAGGTGCTCGCCACGCGGGCGACGCCCACGAGCGCCACGGCCGCGGCGCCGGGCGTCCGCCGTACCGCCGAGGCCACGCGCGTCGCCCAGCAGGCCGTGACGACCCTGCTCCGGGCCTGGGCGGACCCGTCCGTCGACGACGACACCGCCGCCGACCTCGGGACGGCCGTCTGCACGCCGAACGTCCCGCTCGACCGTCCGTGGGTCGCCCGACGCCGCACGCTGCTCGAGGGCGTCCAGGCCGTGGGAGCCGAGTTGGCGGCAGCTCCGGTGGATGAGCAGTCCGTGGCGCCGTCCCACCTGCGCTGGTGGATCCCCGGCAGCGCGGGACGCCTGCGGGTCGAGATCCGGCTC
>CAJYIG010000348.1 GCA_913774725.1 uncultured Curtobacterium sp.
GGCCAATCGCGATGCCCGCGACCGGGGCGCGCAGCGGCACACCGGCGTTGATGAGCGACAGGGTCGAGGCGCAGACGGAGCCCATCGACGTCGACCCGTTGGAGCCGAGGGCCTCGGACACCTGACGGATCGCGTAGGGGAACTCCTCGCGCGACGGCAGCACCGGCACGAGGGCGCGCTCGGCGAGGAAGCCGTGGCCGATCTCGCGACGCTTCGGCGAACCGACGCGGCCGGTCTCACCCGTCGAGTACGGCGGGAAGTTGTAGTGGTGCAGGTAGCGCTTCTTCGTGACGGGCGACAGCGAGTCGATCTGCTGCTCCATCTTGAGCATGTTCAGCGTGGTGACGCCGAGGATCTGCGTCTCACCGCGCTGGAAGATCGCGGAACCGTGGACGCGCGGGATCACGGCGACCTCGGCGTCGAGCGGACGGATGTCGGCGAGGCCGCGACCGTCCATGCGGACCTGCTCGGTCAGGATGCGGCCGCGGACGACCTTCTTCGTGACCGACTTGTAGGCCGCGCTGACCTGGCCGTTGGCGGACTCGGGGAGCTCCCCGGCCTCGACCTTGGCGGCGACGGCCTCCTTCACGCGGGCCTTGAGGGCGTCGTCCTTGTCCTGACGCTCGAGCTTGCCGGCGATCTGGTAGACGTCCTTGAGCTCGTCGAGGGCGATCGCCTCGACGGCCGAGTAGACCTCGGGCGCGTAGGGCGGGAAGACCGGGTAGTCCTGGATCTCCTTGGCCGACTGCGCGGCCATCTTCGCCTGCGCCTCGACGAGGACCTTGAGGAACGGCTTCGCCGCCTCGAGGCCCTGGGCGACGATCGCCTCGTCAGGCTTGGTCGCGCCGCCCTGGATGAGGCCCCAGGCGTGCTCGGTCGCCTCGGCCTCGACCATCATGATCGCGACGTCCTCGTTGCCCTGGTCGTCGGTGACGACGCGGCCGGCGACGGTGAGGTCGAAGACCGCTTCCTCGAGCTGCGAGGCCTTCGGGAACGCGACCCACTGGTCACCGATCAGCGCGAGGCGCACACCGGCGATCGGGCCGGAGAACGGCAGACCGGAGATCTGCGTCGACGCCGACGCCGCGTTGATCGCGAGCGCGTCGTAGAACTCGTCCGGCGCGATGCTCAGGACGGTGATGACGATCTGGACCTCGTTGCGCAGGCCGTCGACGAACGACGGACGCAGCGGCCGGTCGATGAGGCGGCAGACGAGGATCGCCTCGGTGCTCGGACGGCCCTCACGACGGAAGAACGAGCCGGGGATCTTGCCGGCGGCGTACGAGCGCTCCTCGACGTCGACCGTCAGCGGGAAGAAGTCGAAGCCCTCGCGCGGGTGCTTGCCGGCGCTGGTGGCCGAGAGGAGCATGGTCTCCTCGTCGAGGTACGCGGCGACCGCGCCCTGGGCCTGCTGGGCGAGGCGGCCGGTCTCGAACCGGACGACGCGCTTGCCGAACTTGCCGTTGTCGATGACGGCTTCGGCGAACTTGATCTCGGGACCCTCCAAAAGGGTGCCTCCTTGACGTGTTCGGCAGACCTGGGCGACGGCACCCGTGGTGCGTGCACGCCGAGGGGTCGGGGCGCATGTCTGGCCAGCAGTAGAAGCACTCGGGACTCCGAACGGCCCGCGAGCCACCACCGATGACCAGCTCCGTGCCCGGTCTGCGCAGTGTTGTGTGCCAGCCCCGCGAGTCTGACAGCGGGGCGTGACGCCCGGAGAACGGTCCCCGGACGATGAGGACTTTACCAGTCCTCAGGCACCCGGCGGGTGTTGCTCCTGGCGAACGGGCGTGTCCCCGGTAGCCTGCCGCCATGCGCACCAGCCCTTCCCGGCACGTGCTCGTCGCGGCCGCCGTGGTCGTGGGCGCGCTCGTCGCACCGGTCACCACCGCCCTGCCCGCGAGCGCTGCGACCACGCAGTACCCGACGTGGCAGGACGTGCAGCAGGCGAAGGGCAACGAGCAGGCCGCCGCCGCCGAGGTGACGAAGGTGCAGGCGGCGCTGCAGTCGGTGCAGGCCGACGCCGCCGCGAAGTCGCAACGCGCACTCGACGCCTCCGCAGCAGCCGACCGGGCCGAGGCGGACCTCGCTGCGGCGACGCAGACCGCGTCGACCCTCCGCACCCAGGCGGACGACGCCGAACGCACCGCCGCCCAGGCGCAGGACCGTGCCGGGCAGCTCGCCGCGACCCTGTACCGCGACGGCAGCCAGAACGCCATGACGACGCGGATCGCCACGGCGGACGACCCGGACCAACTGCTCTACCAGCTCGGCGCGGTCGACCAGCTCTCGAGCACGTGGGAGGGCGTGCTCGAGGACGCCTCAGTCGCCGGCCGGACCGCGGAGTCGCTGCACGACCAGGGCGAACGCGCGGAGTCCGAGCGGAGCACCCTCGCCGACGCCGCCGAGGACCGCTCCGCGTCGGCGCGCACCGCGTCCGACGCCGCCGCACGGGCCGTCGCGGACACGCAGCAGCACAGCGACGAGCTCTACGCACAGCTGGCCGCGCTGAAGGACACCACCGCCTCGACCGAGCAGCAGTACGAGCTCGGCGTGCAGGTCGC
>CAJYIG010000349.1 GCA_913774725.1 uncultured Curtobacterium sp.
TAGTCAACGGGGCGGGCCGGTGGCATAGCCGGTCGCGCTGGTCCGACCGTAGCCGTGAGGATCAGCCCGCTTGCGCTCCGAGTCCATCGGGTCGATGAGGGCCTGGTTGCCGTCACGGAGGTCGACGGCGCACCACCGCGGCGCGCGGTCGATGCGCTTGGTCGGCCAGGTGCGGTCCGGCAGGTCGACGCGGATCTGCTCGTGGAAGGGGACGTACTTGTGGATCGGCATCCCCGATGGGCGCTGGGGGTTCTGCATGGTCGTCGCTTTCGTCGTCTCGCCGGCATCGGCGCTGTGGGGGCCACGACGGACTCCGCGACGAGGTGGGCCGTGAGTCAGGCCTCGTCGCGGCAGCGAAGGAGGAGGAGCGCCGGGTACATCGTTGCCACCGTAGCACTGGTACACCAGCGTGGTGCAACTGGATGACGCCCGAGCGCTCCCCCGACCCGTGCCGTCTCAGTCGACGGCGAGCGCCTCCGTCGGCGACACCCGCATCGCCCGCCGGACCGGTGCCACCGTCGCGACGACCGCGAGCACGAGGGCGCCGATCACGACCACCGCGACGGTCGCCGGCGGCAGGACGGGGGTGACGACCGTCCCGAGCGAGCCGAGCATCGTCTGCCCACCGACCCACCCGTAGACCGTCCCGAGGACGAGCCCGGTGACCACCGCCGCGACGACCATCTGCACGGCCTCGGTCACGATCATGCGTCGGACCTGCGCTGCGGTGAGCCCGAGCACGCGCAGCAGACCGAGCTCACGACGTCGCTGGAGCACGCCGAGTGCCAGCGCGTTCACGACCCCGACCGCGGCGATGACGGCGGAGAACCCCACGATCACGCTCACCACGGCGTTCAGCTGGACGAAGAAGTCCCGCTGCGCCTGCACCGCGTCCGCAGGCAGGGACCCGTCGCCCATCGCCGCCATCTGGGTCTCGACGACGTGCTGCATGATCCCGAGTGCGACCGCGAAGGTGACCAGCAGCGTCACGCCGATGACGAGGCCGATGGTGGCCCTGGACGACCGACCGGGCGCCCGCATCGCGTTGCGGCCGGCGAGCAGGACGACCGGATCACGGGACCCGATCCTGCCGATGAGCTGCAGGACCGGCGGCATCACGATCGTCGCCCCGACCGCGACGCCGGCGAAGGAGACGAAGCCGCCGAGCGCCGCGGGCAGCACGGCGGCGGGCGTCGCGGGGCTGAGCACGAGCCCGAGCACCATCAGCAGCGCACCGGCGGCCATGAGCAGGACCGCCCACACCGTGCGGGCCCTGCCCGAGCGGACGTCGGCGTGGCTCGGTTCGACGCTGGAGGACAGCGCCTGCAGCGGGGTGACGGTCAGCACGCGACGCGACCCCGCCGCGAACGCACCCCAGGTCGCCAGGACGACGGCGACGAACGGCAGTGCGAGCTCCCACGGGACCAGGTCGTAGGTCGTGTCGGGGAGGAACCCGTCGCCCCGCAGCACCGTGACGAACAGCGCGGACAGCCCGGCGCCGACGACGGTCCCGACGGCACCGCCGACCGCCCCGACGAGGAGTCCGGTCCGGGTCGTCCTGGCGCGCAGCCCCGCCCCCGTCGCACCGATCAGCCGCTGCAGCGCGATCGTGCGGGTCTGCCCGGCGATGATCGTGGCGCAGGTGTTCGCCGTGACGATCGCACCGACGTAGAGCGCGATGCCGAGGAACAGCCAGCCGACGACGGACAGGATCGCCCGGACGGGTGCCAGGTCGTCGAGCCCCGTAGCCCCCATCGCCTGCGTGACGATCCCTGGGGCGATGACGAGGGCGGACCCGAACGTCGTGCCGAGGGCTGCGACGAGCACCGTCGGGGCGAACGTGCGCAGGCCGGTCACGCGGCTGCCTCCATCCCGAGCATCGTCGCCGAGATCTCGGCGGCGCTCATCGCCGGGCGGTCGTCGACGATGCGCCCGTCCGCCAGGAAGAGGATGCGGTCGGCGTTCGCGGCGGCGGTCGGGTCGTGCGTGACCATCACGACGCTCTGCCCCCACTCCTGCACCGCGCCGCGGAGGATCGCGAGGACGTCGCGCCCGGTGCGGGAGTCCAGTGCGCCCGTCGGCTCGTCCGCGACCACCACGGCGGGCCGCGAGGCGAGCGCGCGGGCGATCGCGACGCGCTGCTGCTGTCCGCCGGAGAGCTGGTGCGGTCGGTGGGTCAGCCGGTCGCCCAGGCCGAGGAGGTCGACGAGCCGGTCGATCCACGCCGACTCGTCGCGGGTCGGCTGCTGCCCGCCGAGCAGGAACGGCAGCCGGATGTTCTCGCGCACGTCGAGCGTCGGGACGAGGTTGAACGACTGGAACACGAACCCGAGCCGGCGCCGTCGCAGCTCGGTGAGCTCGCGGTCCCCGAGACCGGTGATGTCGACCCCGTCGATGGTGATCCGCCCGGTGCTCACGGAGTCGAGCCCTGCGGCGACGTGCATCAGCGTCGACTTGCCGGAGCCCGACGGCCCCATCACCGCGGTGAACTCCCCCGCACCGATGTCGACGCTGACGTCGTCGAGTGCGGTGACGCGTCGTGCCGCGTCACCGTAGTGCTTGGAGACGTGGTCGAGCCGGATGATCGGGGTCTGGTTGGTGGTCATGCTCCGAGCTTCGCGCCCGGGAGGCCCGTCCCGCGTCCGTCACGCGGCTCCTGTGGATGGTCCGTTCGGCTCGTCCTGCTGTGGAGGGGTCATCCTGTCGGATGACGGCACGTCCGCCCGGAGGCGGCGTCACTCACGCCTTCGGCACCAGTCCGTGCTCGTGCGCGAACACGACCAGCCGGACGCGGTCGCGCAGGTCGAGCTTCGTGAGCACCCGCGAGATGTGCGTCTTGACCGTCGCCTCGCTGACGTACTCGTGCTGCGCGATCTCGCTGTTGCTCCAGCCGCGCGCCGCGAGGTCGAAGATCTCCCGCTCGCGCGGCGTCAGTTCGGCGAAGGCGGCCGGGACCGCAGCGGCCTGTGCCGCGCCGTCGTCGTACCGACGGAGGAGCTCGCGGGTGGCCGAGGCGGCGAACACGGCCGTGCCGGCGTGCACGGTCCGGACCGCGGCGAGCAGGAACTCCGGATCGGCGTCCTTGAGCACGAAGCCGCTCGCACCGGCCCGGATCGCCTTCGCTGCCGCTTCGTCGAAGTCGAACGTGGTGAGGACGAGGACCTTCGCGGCGTCCGCTCCGCCCTGCTCCACGATCTTCGCGGTCGCGGTGATGCCGTCCATCACGGGCATGCGGACGTCCATGAGCACGACGTCAGCACCGGTGCGGCGGACGAGCTCGGCTCCTTCGGCCCCGTCCCCGGCCTCACCGACGAACTGCAGGTCGGGCTGCGAGTCGATGAGCATCCTGATGCCCGTGCGGAAGAGCGCCTGGTCGTCGACGAGGGCGACCCGGATGGGGCTGCCGGTCGGCTGGGTCGGGTTCATCGTGTGCGCTCCTGCTCCGTCTGGGTGGTGCGGCCCCGGGGGAACTGGCCGCTGGCGGGGACCGCCGGCATGCGGACGGCCACCGTGAAGTCGTCGCCGCGCGGCCCCGCCGTCATCGATCCGCCGGTCATGGCGACCCGCTCGCGCATCCCCACGAGCCCGTGTCCGGTACCTGGGCCGCGCGTGCCGTCGTCGGCCCGTCGGTTGACCACCGTGATCTCCACGGTGTCG
>CAJYIG010000350.1 GCA_913774725.1 uncultured Curtobacterium sp.
CGGGCTCACGCTCGTGGGCGACGGCCTTCCCGCGGCACGCAGTCGGTGCCATCGTCGCGGACCGCGCCACGGGGCAGCGGTTCCTGGCCGTGGCGACCCACCTCGACGTCGCCTCGCCCTGGGCGCGGCTGCGCGGAGCCCGGCTGCTCGGACGCATCGTCCGCGAGCGCGGACTGCCGGCCGTCGTGATGGCCGACTGGAACTGCCCGGCCGGGTCGGCGCCCTGGCGAGCCCTGGCGGAGGCGGGGATCGTCGACACCTGGGGGAGCGCCTCCAGGCAGGTGGGGGAGGCGTACGGGACGTACCCGCACTACCGGGCGCCGCGTGTCGGCGGCCGGCGGATCGACGGGGTGCTCGTCACCGAGGACGCCGTGGTCGACCGGGTCGCCGTGAACGTCCGCCGACCGGGCGGGGTCTGGCCGTCCGACCACGCGGCCGTGCACGCGGTCGTGCGGTGGGCGTCGTGATGCGCTCGCTCGGGCTGACCTTCCTGCGTCGGCGGTTCCTGCCGGCCGACGTGGTGCGGGTCCTGACGCTCCTCAGCATCCCCGTCGCCACGATCGGGTGGGGGAGCACGTCGTTCGCGGTGATGTCGCTTGCGCTGTTCGGGGTGGTCCTGCCGCGGATGCTCGGGCTGCGGCCCGCGTTCGACCTGGCGGTCTGCGTGCTGGTGCTCGTCGCCGGGTGGTCGAGCGCGCTCGAGTGGTACACGTCGGTGTTCCTCTGGGACAAGCTGATCCACGTCGTGCTCACCGGGCTGCTCGCGGCGCTGCTCGCCGTGATCGCCGCGGACCTGCGGCTCGTGCCGCACGCCCCGGACGCAGGGCGGATCTCCGTGTCGCTGCTGGTGTTCACCCTCGGGCTCGCCATCGGGGCGGTGTGGGAGATGTGCGAGTGGCTCGGACACAACTTCGTCGACTCGAAGATCTTCGTCGGCTACGACGACACGATCGGGGACCTGGCGGCGGACGGCCTCGGCGGGCTGCTGGTGGGGCTCGTGCTGCCGTGGTTGGCGGCGGAGCGGGACATGGTGCGGCCGCCGGTGCGCTCGCCGCGGGGCTGACCGGCCGGGCCCATCGCTCGGGCCCACTGCTCGCTCCGACGGAGGCGGCGACGCGCCGTGGCGCGAGCAGGGCCCGGCGTCCGCTATGCTTGACGGGCTGCTCGCGCTCCGGTCGGACGCGGGTGGTGGAGCCCTGGTGATGGGGTTCCGAGCTCCTCGGAGCTCGCGGGCTGTGGCGCAGCTTGGTAGCGCACTTGACTGGGGGTCAAGGGGTCGCAGGTTCAAATCCTGTCAGCCCGACCGGAAGAAGCCCCGATGGAACACGAGTTCCATCGGGGCTTCACTCGTCCGCCTCGCCGATCACGTCACTGCCCCCGTCATCGGCACGTCTGGAGATCGCCAGCTTGCCGCGCTCGGGCTGGTGGAACGGGCCGAAGGAGCGTATGCTCTGTTTAATCGTTTAAGCAATCTGGTTCACCCATTGCGGAACGACAGCAGTCCACCAGCAACGACGCTCGGAAGGAACAGCTCGAACATGCACACGGAACCCACCTCGAGACGACGGCGCACGTTCGCCGCCGCGCTCGGCGCTCTCGCCCTCGTCGCCGGCACCCTCTTCGCCGCGACGCTCGGCGCGGGCACCGCCTCCGCCGCCACGAACGGCCCCTGCGACACCTACGGCACCGCGGGCACGTCGTGCGTCGCCGCCTACAGCTCCACACGCGCCCTCTTCGCCTCCTACAACGGACCGCTCTACCAGGTGCAACGTGCCTCGGACGGGGCGGTGACGAACGTCGGGCTCCTCGCCGCCGGCGGGTACGCCAACGCTGCGACGCAGGACTCCTTCTGCTCGGGCACGACGTGCACGATCCCGAAGATCTACGACCAGACGAGCAACCACAACAACCTCACGGTCGCCGGCGCCGGGGATGCGGGACCCGCGAACCACGCCGCGGACGCGGCTGCGTTGCCGATCACGGTGGCCGGCCACAAGGCCTACGGCATCTTCATGCCCCAGCAGGTCGCGTACCGGATCTCGAGCACCGTCGCGAAGGGGACCGCCCGCGGCGCGAGCCCCGAGTCGATGTACGAGGTCGCCAGCGGCACGAACGTCAACCACGGGTGCTGTTCGGACTTCGGCAACGTCGAGACCCAGCCGAGGGACACCGGCAAGGGGCACATGGACGCCCTGAACCTGTCCATGCTCAACGGCAAGGGCAGCGCCGGTCGCGGCCCCTGGGTGCAGGCCGACATCGAGAACGGGGTCTACGAGGGAAAGACGGCGATCAACACGGCAAACACCGGCAACTCGAGCAAGTTCGTCACCGCGCTCCTGAAGAACGACGGCGTCGCGAACTTCGCGCTGAAGGGCGGCGACGCGCAGGGGGGATCGCTGTCGAAGTGGTACGAGGGTGCACTGCCGACCGACAAGGACGCCGACGGTCAGGGCTACACGCCGATGAAGCTGGAGGGCTCGATCGTCCTCGGTGCCGGCGGTGACAACTCGAACCGCGGCACGCAGTCGTTCTTCGAGGGTGTCATGACCACCGGGTACTCGTCCGACGCCGCGGACAACGCGGTGCAGGCGAACGTCGTCGCGCAGAACTACCAGGGCGTGTCGACGGGTGGGGGACCGGGTGCGTTCATCACCGGCCCCGGCGGCAAGTGCATCGACGTCGCGGGCGACGACACCGGCGGCAACACCGCGGTCGTGCAGCTCTGGGACTGCCAGACCCTCGCCGCCGACCAGCACTGGCTCGGCAGCGTCTACGGCACCCACACGCTGAGCACGCTCGGACGGTGCCTCGACGCGAACGGCAACGGAACCGCCAACGGCACACACGTCGAGCTCTACGACTGCAACGGCGTCGGCGGGCAGCAGTGGATCGTGCAGCCCGACGGGTCGATCAAGAACCCGCAGTCCGGGCGGTGCCTCGACGACCCGTCCGGCAGCACCGCGAACGGCACGGCCCTGCAGCTGTACGACTGCAACGGCAACGCGGCGCAGAAGTTCGTCGCCGCAGTGCCGATCGGCACGATCGGCGGCAAGTGCGTCGACGTGGCGGGCAACGACCTGCAGCAGAACGGGCAGCAGGTCCAGGTGTACGACTGCCAGACGCTGCTGACCGACGAGCAGACGACGGACCAGCAGTGGGCGTACAACGCGAACGACCACACGATCCGGACGCTCGGGCGGTGCCTCGACCTCGACGGCAACGCGACGGCGAACGGCACTCACCTGGAGCTGTACACGTGCAACGGGGTCGGTGGGCAGCAGTGGGTGCCGCAGGCGAACGGCTCCGTGCTGAACCCGCAGTCTGGTCGGTGCCTCGACGTGCCGTCCGGCAACACCGCGAACCAGACGCCGCTGCAGTTGTACGACTGCAACGGCCAGGCACCGCAGGTGTTCCGCTTCAACTGATCCAGCCGTCGGACGGGAGGCAGGGGGCGGCCCGCCACGCGCCTCCCGTCCGACACCGCACCGGTACTTGCTCGATCGATCCAGCAGGTGCAGACTGTCCGCGGCGGTTAATCGATAAAGCAGCCGCAGCACCCGAACCAAGGAGGCCTCCCGTGTCGAAGTCCGTGACCCTCAAGGACGTCGCCGCCGCGGTCGGTGTCACCTCAGCCGCCGCGAGCATGGCGCTCTCCGGACACGAGCGGATCAGCGAGAAGACCCGCGCCGCCGTCAGGCGGGCCGCCGACGAACTCGGCTACGTCCCGAGTTCCGCCGGCCGAGCGCTCCGCAGCCAGCGGGCCGACGCGGTCGCCCTCATCGTGCCGAACTCGTCGACGCACGTGTTCGGTCACCTCTACTTCATGCACGTCCTGACGGGCATGTCGACCGCGGCGAACGCACACGACGCCCAGGTCATCGTCTCGACGAACGCCGACACCTCGACCGGGGGTGTGGCCTACGAGCGGGTGATGCGCTCCCGGACCGCCGACGGTGCCATCGTCACCAGTGCCGCGATCGACGACGACCACGTGCAGACCCTGGTCGCGAGCGGTCTGCCGGTGGTGCTCATCGGCAACTACCCGCACCTGGACCGCGCGGTCTCCGTGGGGATCGACGACGTCACGGCCACCGAACGGCTCGTCGAACACCTGGTCACGGTGCACGGCCGTCGCCGGCTCCTGCACGTGGCCGGCACCCTCGACCACCAGACCGGCATCGACCGGCGCGACGGGTTCCTCCGGGCGGCGAACGCCCACGGGCTCTCCGAGGTCGCCGTCGTCGAGGGCGACCTGTCCGAGGCCTCCGGAGCCGCCGCGATGGAGCACGTGGTCGGCGCCCGACCCGGGTTCGACGGCATCGTGTTCGCGAACGACGACATGGCGGTCGGCGGGCTCCGCGAGCTGCGTCGCGCCGGGGTCAGCGTGCCGGAGGACGTCTCGGTCGTCGGCTTCGACGACTTCGGGCTCGCCCGGGTCACCACCCCGGGCATCACCACCGTGCGCGTGCCGGCCGAGGAGATGGGGCGCATCGCCACCGAGCGCCTCTTCGACCTGGTCGACCGCCGTACCCCCAGCACGACCGGGCAGCACACCGAGCTGCCGGTCGAGGTCGTCCTCCGCGGATCCTGCGGCTGCGACGACGACGCGGGCCCCGCCGCCCCCTGAACTGCTCTCCCACCCCTCCACCCACAGCGCACCGTCCGACACCGAACACCGGCCCGCGCACCACTGCAACGCAAAGGAGCGTTACAACGATGAAGCACACGCGCACGACCCTCGCGGTCGTCTCCGGAGCCGCCGCGCTCGCCCTCGTCCTGACCGGCTGCTCGGCCGGCGGAACCGCGAGCACCGAC
>CAJYIG010000351.1 GCA_913774725.1 uncultured Curtobacterium sp.
ACCGGCCCTCGGGCCTGGTTCGATGTCGGATCCCTGGTTCAACCAGCGGCGGCGGCGACGCCGCTCGCCGCCCCGCGACCCCTACCCCAGCACCACGCTCCACGAGAACGCCTGCGGCCACAGCTGGTGCTCCGGCAGGACGTCGAGCCCGCACGCCCGCGACCCCAGCCCGTGCTGCGCCGCGTCGAGGTACAGGTACGCGTGCTCCGGCGTCGGCAGCTCGTACGGGTGCATCGCGCGTCCGAGCTCCTGCGCGGTCCACGGCGAGAGCGTGAAGCCCGCCCGGTGCGCCCCCACGGACGACACCGTGAACGGCCCGACCGACAGGGCGCGCAGAGCCGGTCGGTGCCCGGTCTCCTGCGGCATCGAGTAGTCCACCGTCAGCGCGCGCACCGGTGCGCTGAACCGTCCGACCCGAGCTGCCCGGGCCGAGTCCGCGTAGGACTCCGCCGGTCCGGTCCCGAACCACGAGGCGTCGCCGTCGAGCAGCGACGCCGGCAGGTCGAACCGCACACCGATCCGCGGCCACGTCACGTCCCACGCCCCGAACGGCACCGCGTCGGTCTGCAGCAGCAGCCCGTCGTCGGTCAGCGTCCAGCGGTGCGTGACGTCGACACCCCACCCACTGTTCGCCGCCGCCACACGGACCCGCTGCTCCAGCCCGTGCTCGCTCCGGATCACCGACACGAGCCGGTGCGTCAGCCGGTCGAGCCCACGCTCGCGCCAGCGGACCGCCGAGGCTGGGGCGTTCGGGTCACCGACGCCCTTCGTCAGCACCGGGTCGGCCGTCTCGTAGCCGCCCTGCGAGGCCAGGCTGTCGTTGTCCGTCGGCGCGCGCCACAGCTCCAGGCGCGGCCCCGCGACCTCGTGCCCCTTCCAGGACACCAGGTCGCCGCGGGCGGTGAAGGTCCCCTCGCCGAGACGGTCACCGTCCCAGCCCTGCCGGGAGGCCCGGGGCACGTCCGCCGCGCGGCTCGCCACGAGCCGCTGCGTGCGTGCGACGACGTGGCCGGTGTCCGCCCACGCGGTCGGCCCCGCCAGTTCCGCCGCCACGTCGAACCACAGCTCGTCGCCGGGCGCCAGGGAGTCGGCGTCCGCCGCGGCCGCGAGGACCTCGTCGGGGACCGGGACGGTCGCCGACCGGCGTGCCGCGACGACTCCGGGAGTGAACCGGCCGCTCGCCTCCTCGACGCCGTTCCGCGACAGGGTCCACCGGAAGCGCAGCCCCGCGGTCGAGGCCGAGTGGTACCGGTTCTCGATGAGCACGGTGGTGTCCGACACCGAGAAGCGGACCGGGGCGACGACCGCCGCGAACTCTGCCAGACCAGGGGTGGGGGTGTCGTCGGGCAGCACCAGGCCGTCCATCACGAAGTTGCCGTCGTGCACGACCTCGCCAAAGTCACCGCCGTAGGCGTAGTAGTCCTCACCGGACGCCGTCTGCGCGAGGAGCCCGTGGTCCCGCCACTCCCAGACGAACCCGCCGTGCAGGCGCGGGTACCGGTCGACCAGGTCCTCGTACTCCTGGATCTGTCCGGGCCCGTTGCCCATCGCGTGGACGTACTCGCAGTGCAGGAACGGCTTCGACCGCTGCCGCGCCGCCTCGGCCGGACCGCACCCGAGCAGCGGGGTCTCCGGACCGCCGCCGATCGACTCGGTCTCCTGCAGCGTCGGGTACATCCGCGAGTACACGTCGGTGTAGGCACCCGTGTAGTCGCCCTCGTAGTGCACGGGGCGCTCGGCGTCGCGGTCGTGCACCCACTGCGACATCGCCGCCAGGTTCCGCCCGGTGCCGGACTCGTTGCCGAGCGACCACATCACGATCGACGCGTGGTTCTTGTCCCGCTCGACGGTCCGGGCGATGCGGTCCAGGTAGGCGTCGCGCCAGGCCGGGTCGTCCGAGGGGTTCCCGACCCAGTCGGTGAACAGGAAGCCGTGGGTCTCGAGGTCGCACTCCAGGACCACCCAGAACCCGAGCTCGTCGGCCAGGTCGAGCACGCGGGGGTGGGGCGGGTAGTGCGAGGTGCGGATCGCGTTGACGTTGTTCCGCTTCATGAGCGCCATGTCCGCACGGGCGTGCTCCTCATCGAAGACGCGGCCCCGCACGGGGTGGGTCTCGTGCCGGTTCACCCCGTGGAACACCACGCGCTCGCCGTTCACCAGGAAGCGGTCGCCCTCGATCGACACCGTGCGGAAGCCGAGGCGCAGCGAGACGGTCTCGCCGCCCGCGCGGTCGCCGGCGTCGGTGCCGGTCGACACGGTCGCGTCGTACAGCTTCGGGACCTCGGCGCTCCACGGCTCGACACCCTCGAGCGTGATCGGCGCGACCTCGTCGGCCGAGGTCCACGTGACGTCGACGCCGAGGTCCGGCACCCGGAAGCGCACCGGGAACGCGGCGTCGAGCGTCGGGAACGTGATCGTCCCCGTGCCGGTCTCGGGCCGTCCGGACGCGGCGGTGCCGGCGGTCGCGGCGTCACCGAGGGTCGAGGTCCAGCCGGCGCGGGCGAACACGTCGTCGATCGGCGCGGTCGGTCGGGCGAGCAGCGTGATGCTCCGGAAGATGCCGGGCAGCCACCACTGGTCCTGGTCCTCGAGGTACGAGGCGGCCGACCACTGGTGCACCCGGACGAGCAGTTCGTTCGTGCCCGGCACGAGCAGCGGGGTCACGTCGAACTCGGTCGCGAGCCGCGACCCGGTCGACCACCCGACGAGGGACCCGTTCAGCCACACCCGGAAGTGCGACTCGACGCCGTCGAACCGCAGCAGCACGCGGGCCGCGCCGTCGAAGGACGCGGGGAGCGAGAACGTCCGCCGGTGATCGCCGGTCGGGTTCTCCTCCGGCGGGTGTGGTGGGTCGATCGGGAACGGGTACTGCAGGTTGGTGTAGCTCGGTGCGCCGTGCCCGTGCAGGACCCAGTGCGACGGCACGGGGAGGCTGCCCCACTCGTCCTCCACGCCGTTCGGCGAAGCCGAGGGCCCCGGCACCGGGACGTCAGCGACCGGTGACCACCGGAAGTCCCACTCCCCGTCGAGCGACAGGGACGGGGCGTCGGTGTGCAACCAGGCCCGCGGCGCGAGCCGGGTGTCCGAGCCCGGTGCCGTCGAGGCGAGCGCGTCGAGCGCATCGGGCGTGTTGCTGGTGGAGGACGAGTGAGCAGCGATGGTCAACCCTTGACCGATCCTTCCGTGAGGCCCCCGCGCCAGAAGCGCTGCAGGACGATGATCGCGATCACCAGCGGGATCACCGAGACGAGCACGCCGCCGGTGGTGAGCTGGTAGAACTCTGGCAGACGATCGACCTGTGCCCGCCAGTTGTTGAGTCCCAGTGTGATCGGGTAGAGCTTCTGGTCCGCCAGCATGATGAGCGGCAGGAAGAAGTTGTTCCAGATGCCGACGACCTGGAACAGGAACACGGTCACGAGTGCCGGGGTCATCTGCCGGAGCACGATCGTGTGGAAGATCCGCAGCTCGCCCGCGCCGTCGATGCGCGCCTGCTCGAGCAGTGCCGTGTCGACCGAGGCCGCCGCGTACACCCGGCACAGGAACAGACCGAACGGGGAGACGAGGCTCGGGATGAGCACGCTCCAGTACGTGTCGGTCAGGCCCATGGTCGAGAAGAGCAGGAACAGCGGCAGCGCGGTCGCGGTCCCCGGCACGAGCACGCCGCCGAGGATCGTGCCGAACACGAGCTGCCGCCCGCGGAACTCGTACTTCGCGAGCGCGTACCCGCCGGCTGCGGCGAAGTAGGTCGCGAGGACCGCGCCGACGCCCGAGTACAGGATGCTGTTCGCGATCCACCGGACGAAGATGCCGCCGTCGTACGAGAACACCTGCTGGATGTTGCTGAACAGGGCGAACTCGCCGCCGAACCAGAACCCGTTCGTCGCGAACAGGGCGCCGGTGGTCTTCGTCGCCGCGATGACGACCCAGTACAGCGGCACGAGGAAGTAGACCGCGACGATCACCAGGATCGCGGTGACGACGATCTGCGAGCGCGGGGAGCGATCGAGCTTCCGGCGCTGGTGCGCCGTGATCGACGTGGTGTCGACGGGCTCGGCGGCCCGCTTGGTCACCGGCGCCTCGATGGCTTCACTGGTCATGCTTCCGCCCCCTTCGTTCCGTTCTGCTGGCTGCTGCCGGCCTGGGCCCCCGTCGTCCGGTTCCGGATCGCCGCGGAGCTTGCGGAGCGGGGCTCCGGCCGTGGCGATGGGGAGAGGCGCGGCGCGGCTCCGGTGGTGGTGCTGCGGTTCGCGACGCCGGTGGCGGGTCGCGACCCGGTGGCGGACGTGCCGCGCGTCTGGAGCGCACGCCGCGCCTCCAGGCCGTCGCGCTTGGCCCGCTTCCGCTGGTCGCGCTCGTTCTTCGGCGCGCGGTTCGTCAGCGCGAGGAACGCGAACGACAGGATGAACGCCGCCAGGGCGATGATCACGGCCTGCGCGCTCGCGACGCCGTACTCGTTGAACGCGAAGGCGTTCGTGTACGCGGCGTAGTTCGGCGTGTACTCGGTGTCGATGGCGGGCGCGACCGTCGACAGGATCTGCGGCTCGGCGAAGAGCTGCAGCGTGCCGATGATCGAGAAGACCGTCGTGAGCACCAGGGCCGGCGCGATGAGCGGGATCTGGATCCGCCACGCGACCTGGAAGGCGTTCGCGCCGTCCATCTTCGCGGCCTCGTAGACCTCGCCCGGGATCGACTTGAGCTGCGCCACGATGATGAGCATGTTGTAGCCCGTGTAGGTCCACGTGACGATGTTCGCGATCGACCACAGCACGCTGTTCGCGCCGAGGAAGTCCGGCTGCAGCCCCATCGACTGCAGCAGCGACACGATCGGCGACAGACCGGGCACGTAGAGGAACGACCACAGGATCGTCGCGATGACGCCGGGGACGCCGTACGGCATGAAGTAGACCGCGCGGAAGAAGGCGGGCCAGCGGGCGCTCGCCGACTCGAGCAGCAGCGCGAGGATCGTGCAGAGGACGATCATCACCGGTACCTGCACGATGCCGAACAGGAGCATGCGCCAGATGGAACCGACGAAGCCGGCGTCGTTCAGGGCGGTGACGTAGTTGTCGAACCCGGCGAAGCGGCCGGTGACGCCGTCCTCGCCGAACAGGCCCTCGCGGTCCACGGTGGTGAAGCTCTGGAAGAGCGCGCTGATGATCGGGATGATGAACGTCAGGACGAACAGGGCGAGGAACGGGGCGAGCAGGATCCACGGGGCGCGCTTCTGGGCGCTCGTGGCCTTGGTGCTCGTGCGGAAGCCGGAGCCTGGCTGGGTGGCGGTCGTGCGCTCCTGGGTGGCGGTCATCGTGCGGTCCTGACGCTGAGGCCCTTGTCCTTGAAGGACTGGACGATCTCCTGCTGGGCGAGCTCGACGGCGTCGGTGAGCTTGAGCCCACCGATGAGCTTGCGGCGGAACTGGTTCTGCAGACTGGTGAAGGCCGACTGGGTCACGGGTGACCACGACCACTCCAGGTTCTGCTCCTTGGCCGAGGGGGCGAAGACCTCCTCGTTGTAGTCCTGCCCGGAGAACCACTCGGACGGCTGCTGCCGCGCAGCGCCGATGTAGTCCTTGGCCGGCGACCACCCGATGCCGCAGTACTTGATCATCGCGTCGACGCCCTCCTTCGAAGTGGTCATCCACGTGATGAACTCGAGCGCCTCCTTCGGGTGCTTCGCGTTCGCCAGCACGGCGGCCGTCGAGCCACCGATCGAGCTCGAGCCGTAGCCGGTTTCGCCCCACGTCTGCATCGGCGCGACCTTCCACTTGCCCTCGCCGCCCTGCACGGACTGGATGAGGGCGTCACCCCAGCTCGCGCTCGTGACGGCGGCGATCTTGCCGCTCGCTGCGGCCGCGTACCAGCCGGGGGAGTACGCCCCGGCGCTGGTGTCGACGAGCTTGTCGTCAATCACCCCGTCGAAGAACTCGGCGACCATCATGGTCTTGTCGTCGGTCATGTCGACGACCCACGCCTCGCCGTCCGT
>CAJYIG010000352.1 GCA_913774725.1 uncultured Curtobacterium sp.
CCCACGCTGTCCTCGGGTGCGTCGTCGCTCGCCTCCGGTGCCGCGTCCGCCGCGTCCGGTGCGTCGTCGCTGTCGTCCGGGGTGGACCAGCTCGAGAGCGGCTCGAAGGAGCTCGCGTCGAAGCTCGACCAGGGGCGCACGAAGATCCCGGCGTCCACGGCGTCCCAGCGGAACGCGCAGGCATCGGTCATCTCGGACCCCGTGAAGGTCGGTGACGACAACGTGGCCGCCGCGTCGAACTACGGTGCCGGCCTCGCGCCGTTCTTCATCTCGCTCGCGGCCTGGATCGGCATGTACGCGCTGTTCCTGATCCTCAAGCCGATCTCGAAGCGGGCGATCACGGCGGTGCGGAAGCCCCTGTCGGTGGTGCTCGGCGGCTGGCTGACGCCGGCGCTCCTCGGGGTGGTGCAGATGGCGGCGCTGTTCCTGATCGTGCGGTTCGCGCTCGACCTCGACGTGGTGCATGCCGGGCCGACCGTGGCGGTCATGGTGCTCGCGTCGGCGACCTTCGCGGCGATCATCATGGCGCTCAACGTGCTGCTCGGCTCGGTCGGGCAGTTCCTCGGCCTGGTGCTCATGCTCGTGCAGCTCGTCACCGCTGGCGGGACCTTCCCGTGGCAGACGCTGCCGGGGCCGTTGGCGGCGCTGCACTTCGCGCTGCCGATGACCTACTCCGTCGACGCGATCCGGCAGACGATGTACGGCGGGTCCTTCGCGGCGGTGTGGTCGGATGCGGGGGTGCTCGCGTGCTGGCTGCTCGGCGCGCTGCTCGTGTCGTTCGTCGTCACCGCACGGCAGACCCGCTCGCGGACGCTGCGCGACCTGCGGCCGAGCCTGATCGGGTAGCGCGCGGCGAGGGCCGCGGCGCGACGCGGCCGCGGCGCGCGGCGGCCGGCGCGTGCGCGCGGCGGCGGCCGGGCGCACCCGCTTCGAACCACGAATCCGACATCGAACCAGCTCGTCGGGCTGGTTCGATGTCGGATTCGTTATTCGACCCCGCGGCCCTTCCCCGCGACGCTCGACCGCCACCCCGCCGCCATCCCGTCGCGTCACCCGCCATGTCCTGACAACCGCGGGCGACGGGGCGGCTACGATCGAGGGACACCACTACCGGTCGAGGGAGATCATGGGAGACGGCAGGTCCGCCACCGCAGACGGCAAACCGGCGACCATCTACGACGTCGCGGCACGCGCAGGGGTCTCGAAGTCCCTCGTCTCGCTCGTGCTCCAGCGCTCCCCCAAGGTCAGCGACCAGCGCCGCGAGGCCGTCCTCCGCGCCATCCAGGAACTCGACTACCGGCCGAGCACCGCCGCCGTCTCCCTCGCCGGGACCCGCAGCCGCACGATCGGCGTCGTGCTCGACGACTTCCGCAACCAGTGGTTCGTCGACCTGCTCACCGGTCTGCGCGAGGCCCTGCAGGACCAGGGACACCGGCTCGTCGTCGCCGATCGCTTCCTCAACACCGGGCTCGACGCGTCACCGGTCGAAGGCTTCCTGTCGATGCGCGTCGAGGGCATCGTCATCGCCGGCGAGCCCGACACCGACCTCGCGATCCCGGCGAGCATGCCGGTCGTGGTCGCCGGCGGCCGCGCGGTCATCCCCCGCGCCGACACGGTCGCGAACGACGACCGCGCCGGAGGCCGCATGGCAGCCGAGCACCTGCTCGCCCTCGGGCACACGCGCATCGGCTTCGTCGGCGGACGCTCGGCAGCGTCCGCCGAGCGGCTCACCGGCCTGGAGGCGCGGGTCACCGCCGCCCCGTCGCCCGCCTCGCTCGTCACCCACGTCATGCCCGTGGAGCCCACCGAGGAGGCCGGCGCCGAGGCGGTCGGGCACCTGTTCGACGCCCACCCCGACGTGACGGCGGTGTTCGCGGCGAACGACGTGATGGCGCTCGGCGCGATGTCCGGGCTCGTCGCGCGGGGGCTGCGGGTCCCCGAGGACGTGTCGGTGATGGGCTACGACGACACCCCGCTCGCGGCGACGTCCTACGTCGGCCTGACGAGCATCGACGACCGCAGCGTGGAGATCGGCCGCGGTGCCGGGGAGCGTCTGCTCGCCCGCATCGCCGACCCGGACGCCCCCGCGCAGGAGACCCTGGTCGAGCCCCGGCTCGTCTCCCGCCGGACGACCGCCGCCCGCTGACGCGCCGCAAGTCCGCCGAGCGCGTCAGTCGGTGGGCAGTTCTGCGTGCTGCACGACCCAGGCGTGCATGACGATCGCCGCCGCGGCCGAGGCGTTGATGCTCCGCGTCGACCCGAACTGCGTGATCTCGAGGTGGGCATCGGCGCCGGCGACGGCCTCGTCGGTGAGCCCCGGCCCCTCCTGCCCGAACAGGAACACGCAGCGCTCAGGGATCGCCGCGGTCTCGATGCGCTCGGCGCCCGGGGTGTTGTCGATCGCGACGACCGGTCGGCCCTCCTCGTGCATCGCGGTCAGGAACGCGGCGACGTCCGGGTGGTACCGCACGTGCTGGTAGCGGTCGGTGACCATCGCCCCGCGCTTGTTCCACCGACGCCGCCCGATGATGTGCACGGTGCCGGCGAGGAACGCGTTGGCACTCCGCACGATCGACCCGATGTTGAGGTCGTGCTGCCAGTTCTCGATCGCGACGTCGAAGGTGTGCCGCCGGGTGTCGAGCTCGGCGACGATCGCGTCCATCGACCAGTACCGGAAGCGGTCGACGACGTTGCGGGTGTCCCCCGTCGCGAGCAGCTCCGGGTCGAGCCGCGGGTCGTCCGGCCACGGCTCGGGGTGGGGTCCGACGCCGTTGGTGGTGGCCTCGTGCGTCGGTTCGGGCTGTGCGGTCACGGTGCCCAGGGTAGGGCCGCCCCGTCGAACGGCGCCGACGAGGTCATGTCGGCCGCAGCGAGCAGGACCACCGCGGCCACCACGGCGACGAGCAGCAGCGTCGCCCGGACCCAGCGGCCGCGGAGCGCCGAGGCGACGAGCAGGAGTGCCCCGACCCCAGCGACCGAGAGGAGCACGCCCGCGGCCGTCACCTGCGCCACGTCGTGTGCGGTGGGGTCCCCGAGGAACGCCTGCACGAGCGTCACGACGACGCCGATCGCGATCGCCGGCCCGGCGAGCAGGGACGACACGACCAGGGCCCCGTTCTCGAGCCCGCCGGCGAGCGGCTCCAGTCGGTGCCGACGCTGCTCGGCGCGCGGCGGGAGCAACGCCTCGAGCTCCGGCGGCAGGACCGGCAGCGCGAGGTACGACCGGAGTTCCGACGCTGACCGGGAACGGGCCGCGGCGCGGTGCAGCATCCGCCGCTCTCGCTCGTCGAGGAGCGCCGGTTCGGCGGCACCCCACCGTGCCGCCTGGTCGGGGTGACCGGCGGCACGGTAGGTCTGCACGAGGGCTCGACGGACGGCGGGCTCGGCGGGTTCGCGTCGCGCCAGACCGGTCAGTGTCTCCCAGGCAGCGCGACGGTCGCCGGCGGCGAACACGGCGAGCGCCCGTTCGACCCGTGCGTCGGTACCCGGTCGTCCTGTCACGTGACCAGCGTAGGGTGCGTGCCCCGCGCCTCCCGTCCGGCGACCGTCGTCAGCCGACGGCCGGGTGGGGTCAGTACGACGTCGGGTACGTGACCGACGGCTCGGACATCGCGACCGCGACGAGCGCGATGAAGAGGACGACGTAGAAGACGGTGATCACGCCGCCGACGATGACCGCGGCGAGCGCCAGGCCACGGCCGCCCTCCGCACGCTTCTTCGTCTGGGACATCGCGACGAAGCCGAGGACGAACCCGACGATCGGCGCGACGAACGCGGCGACGAGCGCGATGATCGCGAGGGTGTTCGTGCGCTGCGGGGCGGCCGGGGCCGCTGCGTACGGCTGATAGGGGTTCTGCTGGGGCTGGACGTTCTGTTCTGACACGGCTGACGAGCCTAGGGGCGGCACGTTTTCGTGGAGAAGTGCCAACTTTCGCGTGGCTCACGTCGTGCCGGGGCGCAGGAAGTCCTCGGGCTCGTCGCCCAGGCCGGTCGCCGTGAAGATGCGCGTGCGGTCACCGGGGCGGGCCGGG
>CAJYIG010000353.1 GCA_913774725.1 uncultured Curtobacterium sp.
GGTCCGACGACAGCGTCACGGGGAGCATCGTCAGCCGCGCGAGCGGGGCACGAAGCCGATGCGGTCGTACACCCGGGCGAGGGTCGCCTGCGCGATGGACTCGGCCCGCTCGGCACCGACCGCGAGCAGTCGGTCGAGCTCGGCCGGGTCGTCGAGCAGTTCGAGCGTCCGGGCACGCACGGGCTCGAGCTCGGCGACGACGGCGTCGGCCACGGCGCCCTTGAGGTCGCCGTAGCCCTTGCCGACGAACTGCTGCTCGAGCGACGCGACCGGGGTCCGGGTGAACGCCGACAGGATCGCGAGCAGGTTCGTCACGCCGGGCTTCTCCTGGCGGTCCGCCCGGATCTCGCGCTCGGTGTCGGTGACGGCCGACCGGATCTTCTTCGCGGTACGCTTCGGGTCGTCGAGCAGGCGGATGAGGCCGTTGTCCGACGCGGCAGACTTGCTCATCTTGCTCGTCGGGTCCTGCAGGTCGTAGATCCGAGCGGTCTCGGTACCGATCTGCGCCGTCGGCACCACGAAGGTGTCGCCGAAGCGGGAGTTGAACCGGGTGGCCAGGTCACGGGTGAGCTCGACGTGCTGTCGCTGGTCGTCACCGACCGGCACCACCGCGGTGTCGTAGAGCAGGATGTCCGCCGCCATCAGGATCGGGTAGGTGAAGAGCCCGACCGACGCGGCCTCGGTGCCCTGCCGCGCCGACTTGTCCTTGAACTGCGTCATCCGGCTGGCCTCACCGAAGCCGGTCAGGGTGTTGAGCACCCAGGCGAGCTCGGCGTGCGCCGGCACGTGCGACTGGACGAACAGCGTCGACTTCGTCGGGTCGATGCCGGAGGCGATGTACTGCGCGGCGGTCGCCCGGGTGCTCGCGCGGAGCTCGGCCGGGTCCTGCGGGGACGTGATCGCGTGCATGTCGACGACGCAGTAGATCGCGTCGTGGTCGTCCTGCAGGTCGCGCCACTGCATGAGCGCCCCGACGTAGTTGCCGAGGTGGAGAGACCCGGCCGACGGCTGGATGCCCGAGAAGATGCGCGTCTTGGTCATGGAGGTGTTCCTGTACTGCGTGGAGGGGGAGGAGGTCAGAGTTCGTAGTCGACGACCACGGGGGCGTGGTCGGACCATCGCTGGTCGTACGCCGCAGCACGGTCGACCGTGTAGCTCGAGACCTTCGCCGCGAGGTCGGGGGTGGCCACCTGGTAGTCGATGCGCCAGCCCGAGTCGTTGTCGAAGGCCTGCCCGCGCCACGACCACCACGTGTACGGGCCGTCGACGTCGCCGGCCTGCTCGCGCCCGACGTCCACCCAACCGAGACCGGGGCCCGTCGAACCGTCCGCGCCCTCGACCTGCTCGCCCTCGGCGCCGAAGAACCGCGAGAAGTAGGCGCGCTCACGGGGCAGGAAGCCCGCGCGCTTGACGTTGCCCTTCCAGTTCTTGATGTCGCGCTGGTCGTGCCCGACGTTGAGGTCGCCGACCACGACCGCGAGCGGGTTGTGCGCGCGCAGGGTGGGCAGCCGCTCGGTCATCGCGTCGAGGAACTTCCACTTCTCGTCCTGCTTCGGGGTGTCGACCTCGCCGGAGTGGACGTAGCAGGACACCACCGTGACCGTGGTGCCGTCGAGCTCGTAGTCGGCCTCGATCCAGCGGCCGGCGGAGTCGAAGTCCGACGGTCCGATCTCCACCCGGTGGACGTGCGCACGGTGCCGCGAGGCGATCGCGACGCCCGCGCGGCCCTTCGCCGTGGCCGGGTCGTGCACGATGTCCCACTCGTCGCCGAGCAGCCCGGCCAGGTCGTCGCTCGAGGCACGGACCTCCTGCAGGGCCAGCACGTCGACGTCGCGCGTGTCGAGCCAGTCGCCCATGCCCTTCCGGAACGCGGCGCGGACGCCGTTCACGTTGACGGATGCGAGGCGCAGGCGTGTCATACCGACCACCCTACCGACGCGCGCCGACGGCTCCGGCGCACCCGTGGCCGTGCCCGCACGCACGCAACGGACGGGAGGCACGGTGCCAGCTGGCACCGTGCCTCCCGTCCGTCTGGTGGTCGCGTGCGCGACCGGCGCGATCAGGCCGCGTCGTGGTCCGTCTGCAGGAAGTCGACCAGGCTGTCGGCCGTCGCCTCGGCGTCGTCGCCGGTCACCGTGAGGGTGACCTCGTCGCCGTTCTCGATGCCCAGGCCGAGGAGCGCGAGGATGCTGCCCGCGTTGCCGGACTTGTCGCCCTTGGCGATCGTCACCTGGTGGCCGGACGCGGTCACGGTCTGGACGAAGAGGGACGCGGGGCGGGCGTGCAGGCCGGACGCGCTGGCGACGGTGACGGTGCGGGTGGCTTCGGACATCGATGGACTCCTGTCGACGGGTGGTGCGCTCATGCTAGCGAGCGCCTGGTGGGCGGTCCCGGGGACCGGCGCCGGTCAGTCGCGACCGGGCCAGAGGACCTCGGTGCCGGCGGCCTCGACCTCGCGCACGAGGTCGGCGTTCACGCCGGGGTCGGTGATGATCGTGTCGATCGCGGCGAGCGGCGCGACGCGGCCGAACTCCTCGCGGCCGAACTTCGTGTGGTCGGCGAGCAGGATGCTCCGGCGGGCCGACTTGATCATGGCGCTCTTCACGGCGGCCTCGGCCATGTTGTGCGTCGTCAGGCCGCGCTCGGGCGTGATGCCGTTGATGCTGATGAAGGCGACGTCGACGCTGACCATGCCGATGAGCTGGTGCGTCCACGTGCCGACGCCGGCGAGGGAGTCGCTGCGGATGTTGCCGCCGAGCAGGTGCAGGTCGATGCCGGACCGGTTCGCGACCGCCATCGCCACGGGCAGCGAGTGCGTGACGACGGTGAGCCCGCGGTCGGTGGGGAGCATCTCGGCGAGGCAGATCGTCGAGGTCCCGGCGTCGATCATCACCGAGCCGTTCTCGGGCAGTTCGCCGAGGGCCGCCTCGGCGATGACCATCTTCTCGGCCTGGTTGATGCCGCCGCGGTCACCGACCCCCGGGTGCAGGGTGATCCGCTCGACCGGGATGGCGCCACCGTGCGCGCGGCGGACGAGGCCACGCCGCTCGAGGCTCGTGAGGTCGCGCCGGATGGTCTCGGGCGTGACCGCGAGGAGCTCGGCGAGGTCCTTGACGTCGACCCGGCCGTGCACCCGCGCCTGCTCGACGATGCGCTGGTG
>CAJYIG010000354.1 GCA_913774725.1 uncultured Curtobacterium sp.
TGCTCGCGTGGTCGGTCGCTGCGTGGCGACCCGGGTCCGCTGCGGACTCGGGCACCCGTCGGCCGACCTCGGCGTGGGTGTTCTGGTTCTCGGTTCGACGGCTCGGGTCCGGGATCACCTCGGTGCCGGCGCCGCGCAGGGTGAACACCTCGAGCAGGATCGAGTGCGGGATGCGCCCGTCGATGATGGTTGCGCCGCCCACCCCGCCGACCACGGCGTCGAGGCACGCGGTCATCTTCGGGATCATCCCCGACTCGAGGCTCGGCAGCAGCTCGCGGAGCTCGTCGACGGCGATGAGGTCGATGATCGAGTCGCGGTCGGGCCAGTTGCGGTACAGGCCGGGCACGTCGGTCAGCATCATGAGCTTCGCGGCGCCGAGTGCGATGGCCAGGGCGCCGGCCGCGGCATCGGCGTTGACGTTCAGCGCCTGGTCCGGGTGGGCGTCGTCGATCGCGATGCTCGACACGATCGGGATGCGTCCGGCCTCGATCGCGGCGAGGACACCGGACGGGTCGACGTGCGTGATGTCGCCGACGTGCCCGAGGTCGAAGTGCTCGCCGTCGACGACGACGCCCTTCTTCTCGCCGGTGAACAGCGAGCCGCCGTCGCCGAACACCCCGACCGCCAGGCCGTCGCCGTGCTCGTTGACGAGGTCGACGATCTCGCGGTTGACCTCGCCGGCCAGCACGTCGCGCACGACCGTGATCGCCTCGGTCGTCGTCACCCGGTAGCCGCCGCGGAACTCGGACGCGATGCCCTGTTCCTTCAGGGCTGCCGAGATCTGCGGGCCGCCGCCGTGCACGACGACCGGGTGGAGCCCCGCGTAGCGCAGGTAGACCATGTCCTCGGCGAACGCGCGCTTCAGGTCGTCGTTCACCATCGCGTTGCCGCCGAACTTCACGACGACGGTCTTGCCCGAGAACCGCTTCAGCCACGGCAGGGACTCGATGAGCGTCGCGGCCTTGACGGCGGCGAGCTCGTGCTCTTCTTCCTTGGTCAGGTCGTCGCTCATCAGCTGGAGTACGCGCTGTTCTCGTGGACGTAGTCGTGCGTCAGGTCGTTCGTCAGGATCGTCGCCGCGTGCACGCCGACCCCGAGCTCGATCAGGACGTGGGTGTCGCGCGGGGTCAGGTCGACCTCGTCGATCGGGCGGTCCGGGGCACCGGCGTGGCAGACGCGGACGCCGTTCATGCTGACGTCGACCGCGTACGGGTCGAACTCGGCGTCGGTGGTCCCGATCGCCGCGAGCACCCGGCCCCAGTTCGGGTCGTTGCCGAACACGGCGGCCTTGAACAGGTTGTTCCGGGCGACGCTGCGCCCCACCGTGACGGCCTCGTCCTCGGACACCGCGCCGGTGACCTCGATCGTGATGTCGTGGCTCGCACCCTCGGCGTCCTGCTGGAGCTGGCGGGCGAGGTCGGCGCAGACCGCGGTCAGCGCTTCCTGGAAGTCGCCGACCTCGGGCGTGACCCCGCTTGCACCGGACGACAGCAGCACGACCGTGTCGTTCGTCGACATGCAGCCGTCCGAGTCGACGCGGTCGAACGTCACCCGGGTCGCGGCGCGGAGTGCCTGGTCGAGCTGGTCCGGCGTCTGCACGGCGTCGGTCGTGATCACCACGAGCATCGTCGCGAGCCCCGGCGCCAGCATGCCGGCGCCCTTCGCCATGCCGCCGACCGTCCAGCCGTCCTCGGTCACGACGGACTGCTTCGGTCTCGTGTCCGTCGTCATGATCGCGGTCGCTGCGTCCGGCCCGCCGTCCGCCGTCAGCGCAGCGCTCGCGAGTTCGACGCCGCGCAGGACGCCGTCGCGGAACGTCTGGTCCCCGCGGCCGATCAGCCCGGTCGAGCACACGACGACGTCACCGGCGCCGATGCCGAGGGCGTCGCCGACGGCCTCGGCCGTCATGTGCGTGGTCTGGAAGCCGAACGGGCCGGTGAAGCAGTTCGCGCCACCGGAGTTGAGCACCACGGCCCGGGCGACGCCGTCACCGACGACCTGGCGCGACCAGATCACCGGGTGCGCCTGCGCGCGGTTGCTCGTGAAGACCGCCGCCACGGCGGCGTCGGGGCCGTCGTTCACGACGAGGGCGACGTCGGGCTTCCCGCTCGCCTTGAGTCCGGCGGTCACCCCGGCTGCGCGGAACCCCGCCGCCGCGGTCACGCCCTGGAGGCCCGCTTCGGCCTTGTCCGTCGAGGTCACGTCGGTCACGGTGCGACTCCGTCCACGCTCAGGCCGAGGGTCTCCGGGAAGCCCAGGGCGATGTTGGCCGACTGCACGGCCGCGCCGGCGGTGCCCTTGGCCAGGTTGTCGAGGGCGCTCACGGCCACCACGCGGCCGGCGGCCTCGTCGACGGCGATGCCGACGAGCGCCGTGTTCGCGCCGACGGTGTCCGCGGTGCGCGGGAACTCGCCCTCCGGGAGCAGGTGCACGAAGGGCTCGTCGGCGTAGGCCTGTTCCCAGGCGAGCCGGACGTCGCGGGCGCTGACCCCGGGCGACAGTCGTGCCGTGGTGGTCGCGAGGATGCCGCGTGCCATCGGGACGAGGACGGGCGTGAACGAGATCCGGACGTCACCGGCCCCCGCAGCGACCAGGTTCTGCTGGATCTCCGGGATGTGCCGGTGGGTGCCCCCGACCGCGTAGGCGCTGGCGGACCCCATGATCTCCGACGCCAGGTAGGTGGTCGCGAGCTTCTTGCCGGCACCGCTCGGTCCGACGCTCAGCACCGCGACGAGGTCGTCCGTCTCGACGAGTCCGGCCTGGACCCCGGGCTGGATGCCGAGCGTCACGGCCGTCACGTTGCAACCCGGCACCGCGATCCGCTTCGTCGTGGCGAGGTCCGCGCGCTGCCGACCGAGCCCGGTGATGTCGTCGACGTCACGCCACTCGTCGGCGGTGCCCGGAGCCGGGGCCGCGTGGAGCAGTTCGGGCAGCCCGTAGGTCCACGCGCCGTGGTACTCGCCACCGTAGAACGCGTCCCACGCCGCCGGGTCGGTCAGGCGGTGGTCAGCGCCGCAGTCGACGACGAGGGTGTCGTCGTCGAGCTCGGCCGTGATCGCGCCCGACTGTCCGTGCGGCAGCGCGAGGAACACCACGTCGTGTCCGCGCAGGTTCTCCGCCGTCGTCTCCACCAGCGTCAGGTGCGCCAGCGACCGCAGGTGCGGCTGCGTGGCGATGAGCGGCTGCCCCGCGTTCGAGAAGGCCGTCACCGTCCTGACGTCGAACTCTGGGTGAGCGGCGAGCACGCGCAGGAGCTCACCGCCCGCGTAGCCGGAGGCTCCCGCCACGGCGACGGATACGGACATGGGTTCCACCTTTGGTCGGACTGGTCGTCGAGAGAGTCGGAGGCGGCGGCCCCGGGCGGTGATCCGGTGGATCAGTCGCGCAGGGTCGCCCCGAATCGCTCGCCGGCACGTCGGACGGCGCCGTCACGGGCCTCGGAGGCCTCGGCAGCGGTCAGCGTGCGGTCCGTGGCACGGAAGCGCAGGGCGAACGTCAGGGACTTCTGTCCCTCGTCCACGCCCGTGCCCCGGTAGTCGTCCACGAGCCGAGCATACTCCAGCAGCTCCCCGGCGCCAGAGCGGACGGCCTCGAGCACGTCGCCCGCCGGGACGTCGACCGCGACCACGAGGGAGAGGTCCTGCGTCGCCGCCGGGTAGGACACGATCGGTGCGACCGCGACGAGCTCCGGTGCCGCTGCGACCAGCGCGTCGAGGTCGAGCTCGACGACGGCGACCACGCGCGGGAGCACCGCGGCCTCGGTCAGGACGGGCAGCAGCTCCCCGGCGACGCCGACCACGGTGTCACCCACGAGCAGCGAGGCCGCACGCCCCGGGTGCAGGGACGGGTGGCTCGTCTGGGCGACCCGGAGCTCGACACCGACCGCCCAGGCGACCTCGCGGGCGACGTCGAGCGCGTCCGCGATGCCGTACTGCTCCGGCTGCACCCCGGGCTGCTTCACGACGCGGTTGCCGGTCAGCAGCGCCGACACGTGGAACGGCTGGGGCGGGAGCGATGCGTCGAGCGCGGCGAGGGTGTCCTGATCGGGTCGAGCCGCACCGGCGGGCACGGAGTCGGTCCCGAGCTGCGCGTCCGTCGTCGGCAGGAACACGCGCGACGTCTCGTACAGGGCGACGTCGACGAGCCCGCGCGACACGTTCCGACGTGCGGCGTCGACGAGGGCGGGGACCCCGCTGCGACGGAGCAGCGACTGCTCGCTGTCCAGTGCGTTCGCGAGCACCACGCTCGGCCCACCGTCGCCGTCGATGCCCGGGTACGCGTCCTGCGTCGACTGCGAGACGAACGGCGCGGTCACGACCTCGACGAGGCCCTGCGCCGCGAGGGCGGCGGACACGCGACGGCGGGCCTGCTGGTGCCGGGTCAGACCGCGCCCAGGCGGCGCGATCGGCAGGACACTGGGGATGCGGTCGTAGCCGACGATGCGGGCCACTTCCTCGACCAGGGTCGTGTCGTCGGTGAGGTCCGGTCGCCAGGACGGCGGCGTGACGACGAGCAGCTCGCCGTCGACGTCGACCGTGGCTCCGATCGCACGGAGGGTGTCGACGACCTCGGCGTCGGTGTACTCGACACCGACGAGCTCGGCGGGTCGGGACGCACGCATCGTGATCGTCGGGCGGGGCGCGGTGTCGACGAGCGTCGACCCGAGGGCGTCGGCCGCGCCGCCCGCGAGCTCGACGAGGAGCTCGACCGCGCGGTTCGCCGCGGCCTCGGCCACGAGCGGGTCGACCCCGCGTTCGAAGCGCTTCGACGCCTCGCTCGGCAGCTTGTGCCGACGGGCCGTCCGGGCGATCGAGACCTGGTCGAAGCCCGCGGCCTCGATCAGCACGTCGGTCGTCGTGTCCGAGATCTCGGTGCGGGCACCGCCCATCACGCCGGCGAGACCGACCGGGCCCTCGTCGTCGGTGATGACGAGGTCCTCGGGGTCGAGCGTGCGGGTGGCGTCGTCGAGCGTGACCAGGGTCTCCCCCGCCGCCGCGCGACGCACGCCGAGGCCGCCGCGGACCTTCGCGAGGTCGTAGCCGTGCAGGGGCTGGCCGAGCTCGAACATGACGTAGTTCGTGATGTCGACGGGCAGCGAGATCGAGCGGACGCCCGCCAGTGCCAATCGCGACACCATCCATGCCGGTGTCTTCACGGTCGGGTCGATCCCACGGACGACCCGCGTGACGAAGGTGTGCGCACCGACGCGACCGCGGACCGGCGCCGGGTCGTCGATCGTCACGCGGAAGCCCTCGCCGGTGCGGGGCGTCACCCGGTCGGCGGGGTCGTGGAAGCTCGCACCGGTGGCGTGCGCGTACTCGCGGGCGACGCCGCGCATGCTCATCACGTAGCCGCGGTCCGGGGTCACGTTGATCTCGACCGCCGCGTCGTCGAGGCCGAGCAGCGCGATCGCGTCGGCCCCGACCTCGGGCTCCATGCCGAGGTCGGCGAAGCGGAGGATGCCGTCGTGCTCGTCGCCGAGGCCGAGTTCACGCGCCGAGGCGATCATGCCGTCGGACACGTGGCCGTAGGTCTTGCGCGCGGCGATCGGGAACGGGCCGGGCAGCACCGCACCGGGCAGCGTCACGACGACGAGGTCGCCCACGTCGAAGTTGTGCGCGCCGCAGACGATGCCGCGGGGCTCGCCGTCGCCGACGTCCACCTGGCACCAGTTGATCGTCTTGCCGTTCTTCTGCGGCTCGGGCTCGCGCTCGAGCACGCGACCGACGACGATCGGTCCGGTGAGGTCGTAGGTGTGGACGTCCTCTTCCTCGAAGCCCACCGACACGAGTGCCGCGTGGACGTGCTCGAGGGAGACGTCGTCGGGCAGGTCGACGGACTCGCCGAGCCAGCGGAGTGGGACGCGCATCAGACCACCGTTCCGAACTGCTGCGAGAAGCGGATGTCGCCCTCGAGGAAGTCACGCATGTCGTTCAGGCCGTTGCGGAACTGCAGGGTCCGCTCGATGCCCATCCCGAACGCGAAGCCCTGGTACTCGTCCGGGTCGATGCCGGCCGCACGCAGGACGTTGGGGTTCACCATGCCGCAGCCGCCCCACTCGACCCACCGCGGGCCGCCCTTGGCGTTCGGCTGCCAGACGTCCATCTCGGCGCTGGGCTCGGTGAACGGGAAGTAGTTGGGGCGCAGGCGGATCTGTGCCTCGGCGCCGAAGACCTGGCGCGCGAAGTGCTCGAGCGTGCCGCGCAGGTGTGCCATCGTCAGGCCCTTGTCGATCGCGATGCCCTCGACCTGGGTGAAGACCGGCAGGTGGGTGGCGTCGAGCTCGTCCGCGCGGTACACGCGCCCCGGGGCGATCACGTAGAGCGGCAGGTCGCGGGACAGCAGGGAGCGCACCTGCACCGGTGAGGTGTGCGTGCGCATGACCAGGGGCCGGTCGACCGGCTCGACGAAGATCGTGTCGGCCATCGCCCGCGCGGGGTGGTCCGGGTCGAAGTTCAGCGCGTCGAAGTTGAACCACTCGTGCTCGAGCTCGGGGCCCTCTGCCACCTCCCACCCCATGCCGACGAAGATGTCGGCGACGGTCTCGTTGAGGACCGAGAGCGGGTGACGGGAGCCCGGCGCACGGCG
>CAJYIG010000355.1 GCA_913774725.1 uncultured Curtobacterium sp.
CTCGGGCAGTCGATCAACATCTTCAAGAAGGAGATGGGCGACGACAAGAAGGCGGCGAAGGACGGCACGGTGCAGGACGCCGCACAGCCCGGGTCGGCCCAGTACACGGCGCCGCAGGGTGACACCGCCGGCCCCGTCGTGAACCCCGGTCCGTCGGTGCAGCCGAACGCGCACACCGACCCCCGGAGCTAGGGCGCTCCAGCTCGCCAGACCTCCCGCACTGCGGGAACACGCCCAGGACACCCAGCCCCGTCCTGTCGGCGGAAGCCCCCGCGACCATCCGGTCGCGGGGGCTTCCCACGTCTCCTGTGCCGGCGTCGGACGTCGGGTCCTGGCGGAGATCGATCAGGTGACGGCCGGTCGAGGGGTGGGGAGGACCTCGGTCGTCCCATCACGGGTCTCGTCCTCGCTGCTGCTGCCGGTGCGGTCGTCCAGGGACCGCGCGCAGCGTCGCGCGAGAGCCTCGAGCGGTCCGCGTCTGCCGGCTCGGTCGAGCAGCGCCGCCGTGACCGCCGCCGCCACGACCAGGACGAGGTACGGGAACCACCCGTCGAGCGCCGGCAGCGGGTCCGGCCGTCCGGCGACCACCCACGCACCGATCGCGAGGACGTGTCCGCAGTACAGCGTCAGGGCGCACCGACCGATCGACGAGAGCGGCCGCAGGCGCAGCGGTGCGACCGCCGTGAGGAGCAGGGCCGCGGCGAGCACGGCGACCGCGACCCCGGTCGCCCCGAGGAGCTCGAAGGTCGACCCACCGTGCGGGGAGACGTCGAGCAGCCGCGCCCAGTCCACTTCGGGGAGCGGCTGCTGCTCGGGGACGACCATCGTCGCGGAGGATCCCGTCGGGATCGTGACGGACCCGGACCCGGACCCGGTGCTCGACCCCGGCGGGTCGGGGATCGGGATCATCGTGCCGACCGGACCGGAGATGCCGAAGGCATGCGCGACGAGCGTGCCGCCGCCGTAGCCCACGACCGCTGCACCGATGCCCGAGCCGAGTGCGCCCCACAGCACCCTCCGGCGCTCGAGGCCGAGCCGTGCCAGGAGCACACCGGCGAGGACGACGCCGAACCACGACACCGCCGGGTAGCCCGAGAACAGCGGGTCCGCGAGTCCGACACCGCTCAGCGCGGCGACCGACTGGCCGACGAGGGCGATCGGGGGGCCGGCGACGAGGGCGAGGACCGCGGCCAGGACCACCCAGCGCAGCCGGAGCCGCAGGAACGGCAGCGCCGCGACGAACAGCACGGCGTAGGTGGGCAGGATGACGAGGATGCCGCCCGGGACCAGGGTCAGGAGCGCCCCCATCGCGAGGAGCAGCGCAGCTCGGGCCAGGACGTGCCGACGGTCGCGGATCCGTCCGCGATCGCTCGGGCCGGTGGTCGCCAGGACGAGGGACACGCCGGCGCAGAGCGCGAACAGCACGGAGGACCGCCCGTGGACCAGCGCGCCCCAGGTCGAGGGGTCGCCGAGGTCGACGGGATCGTGGAGTGGGGCGACGTGGGCGGCGAACATCCCCAGCACCGCGAGGCCGCGTGCGGCGTCGAGGCCGTCGAGTCGGGGGCGTCGTGGCGGGCGGTCGCCGGTGCCGGTGCCTGCGGCGGTGACGGTGGTGCTGGCGGACGTGGGCCGTATCGTGACATGTTGCATGTTCCGATCATGGCGACCCGGTGTTTCGTCGGTGTGTGCGTCTCCTGGTGCGACCGGTGCGGAACGGGCGTCGTTCGTGAGCCCTGGCCGTGCGCGGGTCGGCGGTCGAGCGGGCACGATGAGGTCATGGACCCGCACCGCCCGACAGCGCCGCTGCGCGGTGACCGTCGAGTCGTCCTCGTGGTCGCGATCCTGGCGTCCTTCGTCGTCGGGCTCGACTCGAGCGTGGTGAACGTCGCGCTCCCGGCGATCCGGCACGAGCTCGGCGGCGGGCTGGTCGTGCAGCAGTGGGTCGTCGACGCCTACCTCGTGACCCTCGGGTCGCTCATCCTCGTCGCCGGCTCGCTCTCGGACGTGTTCGGGCGGGTGCGGATCGTCACGTGGGGGCTGGTCGTCTTCGGGGTGGCCTCGGTCGCGTGCGCGATCGCACCGTCGGGCGAGGTGCTCGTCGTGGCGCGTGCAGTGCAGGGGATCGGCGGGGCACTCGTCACCCCGAGCTCGCTCGCGCTCATCGTCGCCGCGTACCGCGAAGCGGCCCAGGCGAGGGCGATCGGCACGTGGACGGCCTGGTCGAGTGCCGCGGTCATCGTCGGTCCGGTCGTCGGCGGGCTCGTGGTCGACGGCATCGGCTGGCGGTGGATCTTCGTGCTGACCGCGGTGCCGATCGCGGTCACCATCCCGCTGGTCCTGCGCATCACGGGTGACGTGCCGCCGGTGCGGCGACCGCCGATCGACGTCGTCGGCGCGGTCCTGGCGGTCGTCGGTGTGGGCGGCGTGGTGCTCGGGCTCATCGAGCAGGAGCGACTCGGGTGGGACGCCCCCGTGGTCGTCGTCGCGCTCGTCGCCGGAGCAGCCGCGCTCGTGGCGTTCGTGCCGTGGGAACGACGGGTCGCCGGGGCTGGGGGAGCGCCGCTCGTGCCGCTCGAGCTCTTCCGGGCGCGGAACTTCGCGGTCGGGAACCTCGCGACCCTGTCGATCTACGGGGCGCTCGGCATGGTCGGCTTCGTCGTGACGCTCTTCCTGCAGGAGGTCTGGTCGTTCCCCGCCTGGCTCGCCGGTGTCGCGAGCCTGCCCCCGACGATCCTGCTCCTCGCGCTGTCCACCACGGTCGGCGCGCTCGCCGGTCGCCACGGCCCGCGGTGGTTCATGGCCGCGGGCCCCGCGATCGCCGCGGTCGGGGCGCTCGTGATGCTCGGCGTCGGCGACGACCCGGCGGCGTACTGGTGGACGGTGCTGCCCGGGCTGGTGCTCGTCGGTGTGGGGATCGCCGCGATGGTGACGCCGCTGACGAGTGCCGTGCTCGGGTCGGTGCCGGAGCGCGAGGCCGGCGTGGGGTCGGCGGTCAACAACGCCGTCGCCCGGGTCGCCGGTCTCGTGGTCGTGGCGCTCGCCGGGGTCGTGCTCGGCGGTGGGGTGAGCGTGCTCGGCTTCCACCGGGCGATGGTCGTGATGGCGTTCCTGCTCGTGGCGGGGGCACTCGTCAGCGCGGTGGGGATCCGGAACAAACCTGCCCGTCCGTAAGTTGAGTCCAGTAGACTCAAGTGCAAGAGCACGGGCCGTACGCGCAGTACGGGACCACACGACCACCGCAACGGAAAGGACGGACCGCATGGCGAACCTCCAGGGCGCCCCCGACTCGCAGGAGCGGCAGAAGACCGCCCTCGAGCAGTACGGCGTCGACCTCACCGCGATCGCCCGGAGCGGCAAGCTCGACCCGGTCATCGGGCGGGACGCCGAGATCCGGCGCGTCTCGCAGGTGCTGACCCGACGCACCAAGAACAACCCGGTGCTCATCGGTGAGCCCGGCGTCGGCAAGACCGCCGTCGTCGAGGGGCTCGCACAGCGCATCGTCGCCGGTGACGTCGCCGACTCGCTCAAGGACAAGCGGCTCGTGTCGCTCGACATCTCCGCCCTCATCGCCGGCGCGAAGTACCGCGGCGAGTTCGAGGAGCGCCTCAAGGCGGTGCTCAAGGAGATCAACGACTCCGACGGACAGGTCATCACGTTCATCGACGAGCTGCACACCCTGATGGGCGCCGGCGGCGGCGAGGGCTCGGTGGCGGCGTCGAACATGCTCAAGCCGATGCTGGCGCGCGGCGAGCTCCGGCTCATCGGCGCGACGACGCTCGACGAGTACCGCCAGTACATCGAGAAGGACGCCGCCCTCGAACGACGCTTCCAGCAGGTCTACGTGGGGGAGCCGAGCGTCGAGGACGCCGTGGCGATCCTCCGCGGGCTCAAGGAGCGCTACGAGGCGCACCACAAGGTGACGATCAACGACTCCGCCCTCGTCGCCGCAGCGAGCCTTTCGAACCGGTACATCTCCGGCCGCCAGCTGCCCGACAAGGCGATCGACCTGATCGACGAGGCCGCGTCGCGCCTGCGCATGGAGATCGACTCGTCGCCGGTCGAGATCGACGAGCTCAAGCGCTCCGTCGACCGGCTGCGCGTCGAGGAGTTCGCGCTGAAGCAGGAGAAGGACGACGCCTCGAAGGCCCGGCTCGAGACCCTGCGCGCCGAGCTCGCCGGACGTCAGGAACGACTCGACGAACTCCAGCGACGCTGGCAGGCCGAGCGCGCCACCCTGAACCGCATCGGTGAGCTGAAGCAGCAGCTCGACGACCTGAACATGCGCAGTCAGCGGGCACAGCGCGAGGCCGACTACGAGACCGTCTCGCGGCTCGAGTACGGCGAGAAGCCCCGCATCGAGGCCGAGCTCGCCGCCGCCGAGCAGGCCGAGAGCGCCGAGCGCATGGTGAACGACAGCGTCACCGACGAGGACATCGCCGCGGTGATCGCGCAGTGGACGGGCATCCCGGTGGGTCGCCTGCTGCAGGGCGAGACCGAGAAGCTCCTGCACCTCGAGACGGAACTCGGCCGCCGGATCATCGGGCAGCGCAGCGCCGTCGGCACCGTGTCCGAGGCCGTCCGCCGCACCCGCGCGGGCATCTCCGACCCGGACCGACCGACCGGCTCCTTCCTGTTCCTCGGACCCACCGGTGTCGGCAAGACCGAGCTGGCCAAGGCGCTCGCCGAGTTCCTGTTCGACGACGAGAAGGCCCTCGTCCGCATCGACATGAGCGAGTACGGCGAGAAGCACTCGGTCGCGCGACTCATCGGCGCCCCGCCCGGCTACGTGGGGTACGAGGCCGGCGGGCAGCTCACCGAGACCGTCCGCCGTCGGCCGTACTCGGTGGTGCTGCTCGACGAGATCGAGAAGGCACACCCCGAGGTCTTCGACGTGCTGCTCCAGGTGCTCGACGACGGGCGCCTGACCGACGGGCAGGGCCGCACGGTCGACTTCCGGAACACCATCGTGATCCTGACGTCGAACCTCGGCTCGCAGTTCCTGACCGACCCGGCGCTCAGTGCCACCCAGCGCGAGGAGGCCGTGCGCGAGCTCGTGCAGCAGTCGTTCCGCCCCGAGTTCGTCAACCGCCTCGACGACATCGTCGTGTTCCAGGCGCTGACGCACGAGGACCTCGGCCAGATCGTGTCGCTGTACGTCGACCGGCTCGCCCGGCGCCTGTCCGACCGTCGGCTCGAGCTCGCGGTCACGCCGTCGGCCCGCGGATGGCTCGCCGAGCGCGGGTACGACCCGGTGTACGGCGCGCGCCCGCTCCGCCGGCTCATGCAGCGGCAGATCGACGACCAGCTGGCGCGCGCCATCCTGGCCGGCGACGTCCGCGACGGCGACACGGTCCGTGTGGACGTCGCGGACGACGGCGAGGCGCTCGTCGTCGAGCCCTTCGAGCTGGCCGAGATCGTCGAGGAGTAGTCGGACGGTCGGTCCGTTCGCGACAGGACCGATCGCACAGCGGTGACGGCCTGGAGGCCCGGTGCCGGTCCACGAGCCCGGCACCGGGCCTCCAGGCCGTCGCGTCCCCTCCGCCGTCACCATCCGGGTAACGCTGCGGAAACAGGTGGCTCGCCAGGCTCGTCGCATGGACACGCTCTCGATCGACACCGTTCCCCTCTTCGTCGTCCCCGGCCCGGAGAGCCGCGCCTTCGTCGTCCACCTGGACGAGCGTCGCGGCACCGTGCACGTCGACCCAGCCGACGCATAGAAATTCCATGTGTCATGTACCCGTGCGCGTACTGGTGGTGGACGACGAGACAGCCCTGGCCGACCTGATCGCCCGTGGCCTCACGCGACAGGACATGGCCGTCGACGTGGCGTACCGCGGTGACCACGCCGACGAGTTGCTCGCCGTGAACGACTACGACGTCGTCGTGCTCGACCGTGACCTCCCCGGCATGCACGGGGACGAGGTCGCCCGACGGCAGACCGCCCGGTCCGGGTGCACGCGGATCCTCATGCTGACCGCCGCGACCGCGCTGACGGACCGCGTCCACGGGCTCGAGCTCGGCGCCGACGACTACCTGCCGAAGCCGTTCGAGTTCCCCGAGCTCGTCGCCCGGGTCCGCGCGCTCGGTCGACGCAGCACCGCCGCCGTCGCGCCGGTGCTCGAGCGGGACGGCCTGCTCCTCGACTCGAACCGCCGCATCGCCACGCGCGACGGTCGGCCGCTCGACCTCACCACGAAGGAGCTCGGGGTGCTCGAGGTCCTGCTCCGCGCGGACGGACGGATCGTCTCCGCCGAGGAGCTCCTCGAGAAGGTCTGGGACATGAACATCGACCCGTTCACCGCTGCCGTGCGGGTGACGATGTCGAAGCTCCGCAAGAAGCTCGGCGCCCCGGACCCGATCCGGACCGTCCCGGGCAAGGGCTACGCGCTGTGACCCGACTCTGGTCCATCCGCGCCCGGACGACCCTGACGTTCGCGGTCGCCTCGATGGTCCTGACGGCGGCCGTCGTGCTCCTGGTGACGTGGGCCTCGACGGTGACGCTCACCGGGACGATCGACGGCGGCGCGGCCGAACGGACGCCCTCGTTGCGGAGCACCACCGCGGGCGACGACGGCGAGTGGTGGACGGACTCCGAGCTCCGACCGGGGCACGGCTCCGAGACCCCGGCAGGGGGTGCTCGGGACGTCCGTGGTGCCGAAGCGGTGATGGTGGTCGCGGAGGCCAACCGGACGCAGTGGCAGTGGGCAGCGGTCGGGGTGCTCGCCGCCGGGCTGCTGGCGGGCGGGACCGGCTGGGTCGTCAGCCGCCGGGTCCTCCGGCCGATCGACCGGATCACCGACACCGCACGCCGGCTGTCCGCGTCGACCCTGCACGAGCGCATCGGACTCGACGGCCCCGACGACGAGCTCCGGCGGCTCGCGGGGACGATCGACGACCTGCTCGACCGCCTCGAGGCAGCGTTCGAGAGTCAGCGGCGCTTCGTCGCCCAGGCATCGCACGAGCTGCGGACCCCGCTGGCCGTGCAGCGCGCCGCCCTGCAGGTCGGCCTGGGCGAGGACGCCCGTCGCGACGACGTCGTCGCGGTGCGCGAGGAACTGCTCGAGCAGAACCGGCGGACCGAGCACCTGGTCGAGAGCCTGCTGGCGCTCGCCGAGGCGGATCGTGGACTCGACGGCCGCGTCGACGACCTCGACCTCGCCGAGCTCGCCGGAGAGGTGGTCGCCGGACAGCGGGGCCACGCCCGGGCCGCGGGGGTGACCCTGACGGTCGAACCGTCCCCGGCTCCGGCTCCGGTTCCGGGGCCCGTGGTGTCGGCCGAACCGGTGCTCGTCCGACAGCTGGTGACGAACCTGGTCGACAACGCCGTCGAGTACAACGAGCCCGGCGGGTTCGTCCGCGTGTCGGCCGGTCCCGCCGGTCTCGGCGTCGAGAACTCGGGGCCGGTGGTGTCGGCGGATGAGGTCGCCGTACTGGTGGAACCGTTCCGGCGTGGGGCGCAGGGCGCTGCGACCGGGCGGCACAGCGGACTCGGGCTGTCCATCGTCGCGGCGATCGTCCGCGCTCACGGGTGGTCCCTGGCCGTCGAGCCCCGCCCTGACGGTGGCCTCCGGGTGCGGGTCACGACGGGCTGAGCAGGGATCGGCGGCGGTCCCGGCGAGGTCCTCGCATCCGGCCACCGGTGTTTCGTCGGTGTCGCTCCGCCGCACGTCGTGCCGAAACACCGCTCCGGGTGCACTGGTCGCATGACCATCACGACGAAGCAGACCATCGGACGGTGCTCGACCGTCCTCGCCACCGTGCTCCTGGCAGCGGGCGCGCTCACCGCCTGATCCGCGGGGTCCGACGCTCCCGACGCAGCGGGCGGCACGACCTCGGCCGAGGGCAGCCAGCGCGAGAAGCTCCTGGCGAACGCGAAGTGCCTGCGCGACAAGGGGTACGACGTCTCGGACGAGCAGTTCACGTCCGGGCGGTTCTCGATCCCCGAGGGTGCCGATCCCGACGAGTACCAGAAGGCGAGTGCGGAGTGCAGCGCGAAGAACCGGAGCGCGGGTGACGCGCAGGGCCAGGCGACGCCGTTCGGGTTCGGCCCCGAGGTGGCGGCCTGCTTGCGCGACTCGGGCTTCGCCGACTACCCCGACGACCCTGGGGCGCAGGGTGAGTACGTGCCGCAGGACGGCGACGGCTTCGGAGCGGCGCTCGGCAAGTGCGTCGCGGAGCACGGCGACGGTGCCGGAGTGCAAGCTCCCCGCGGCTGACCGGCGCGCGCAGCGGCGGAACCACTGTGTTTCGCCGCTGCAACCTCGGCCGACCGCCCGCTGAAACAGCGCGCCTCGTTCCATGGGTACATGACCGAAACGACCCCCCGCCCGCGCGCCGTCCTGGCCGCCGTCGCCCTGCTCGCCGCACTCCCGCTCGCCCTGTCCGCCTGCTCCTCCGCCGGCCCCGGTGCGGACTCCACCTCCGCGGCCCAGGGCGTCGGCGCGAAGTGGGGCGACTGCATGCGCTCCGCTGGGTTCGACGTCCCCGACCCCGCCGACGACGAGCTGGCGTCGGGCGTCGTCCGATCGCCTGCGGGCACGGACGAGCAGGCGTTCCGCGAAGCCGCTCGGACGTGCCAGCAGGACCTCGGGCTCAAGAGCGCCGACGACGCGCAGCGACAGACCTGGGAGCGCCAGTACGACCAGGTCGCGTCGTGCATCCGCGAGCACGGGTTCGCCGACTTCCCCGAGCAGGAGCCCGGCGTGCTCAACCCTGCGGACTACGCCCG
>CAJYIG010000356.1 GCA_913774725.1 uncultured Curtobacterium sp.
ATCGCGGGCACCGGCCGGGAGGCACGTCTCACCCTCCCCGCGTCGGCCCACCGCCGCGTGACCCGCTCGGGCACCGCCACCGACCGCTGGCAGGTCACCGAGGACGTCCCGGCCGCGGACCGCCCGACCTCGCTGACGCTCGACGACCTGGTCGGCCTGTTCGGTCGGGTCCCCGTCGGCATCTCGCCGAGCACGAACCCCGGGCCGTTCAGCGCCCGGTGGGCCGTCCGCGACACCGTCACCCTGACCACCGTCGGTGGTGGTGTCCTGGACGCGACCCGGTCGGAACGCGACGTGCTCACGCTGAGCGGTGGGGGCCTCCCGGCCGCGCGCACCACCACGCTGGACCGCACGGTCTGGGCGGTGCCGACCGACCGGGTCGACCGCGCGACCGCGGAGCTGGCCGCCGCGCGGACCCGCGCTGCCGAGCTGCGGCTCTGGAACGCCTGGCTGCCGGTCGTGCTCCTCGTCGCCGCCGCCGTCCAGGCGCTGCTCGCACTCCGCGACCGCCGTCGTGCGGTCGCCCCACCGATCACCACCCCCGGAACCGACCCGTCGCGCGGACCGCCCGCTGACGTCCCTGCAAGGAGCCTCGACCATGCCGTTCGGTAGGACCGCCCGCCCCCTGGCCGCCCGACCCCGCGTCGCCCGCCCCCTGATCGTCCTCGGTGCCCTCGGCACCGTCACCGCCCTCGCCCTGACCGGCTGCTCGGCCGGCTCGCCCGCCGACGACGCGTCGAGCGGCACCGGGAAGGTCTCCCGCGTCACCATCACCCTGACGAACGACGGATCCGACGCCTGCGCCGTGTCGACCACGACGGTCCCCGCAGGCCCCGTCACGTTCACGGTGCACAACGAGTCCTCCACCGCCATCACCGAGGTGGAGCTCCTGCAGGACCAGCGCATCCTGGGCGAGAAGGAGAACCTGGCCCCCGGGCTCGACGCCGTCCGCTTCACCGCCACGCTGGGCGGGGGGAAGTACCAGGTGTACTGCCCCGGCGCGGAGCGGGAGCTCACCGACTTCACCGTCACGGGCAAGGCCGCCTCGACCGCGAACAGCAGCGCCGCCACCCTGCTGGCCGACGGTGCGAAGGGCTACGCGACCTACGTCGACGGCCAGGTCACCGACATGGTCGCGGCCGTGCAGCAGCTGCAGCACGACGTGGACGCGGGTGACCTCGAGGCCGCGAAGCGCGACTACGCCGCCGCCCGCCCGTTCTACGAGCACGTCGAGAGCGACGTCGACGGCTTCGTCAAGAAGGGGTTCTCGGCCACCGACAACGCCGGCAACCTGGACTACCTGATCGACATGCGCGCGTCGAACCTCGACGACGCCGTCGGCTGGAGCGGCTTCCACGCCGTCGAGAAGGACCTGTTCCAGGCCGGCGCGATCACCGCCTCGACGAAGCAGACCGCCGCGGCACTGACCGCCGACGTCGAGCTCCTGGCGAAGCGTGTGCCGTCGATCGACTACAAGCCCGAGGACCTGGCGAACGGCGCCGCCGGGCTGCTCGAGGAGGTCCAGTCGAACAAGGTCACCGGGGAGGAGGAAGCGTACAGCCACATCGACCTGGTCGACCTCGCCGCGAACGTCGAGGGGGCCCGACAGGCCTTCGCGTACCTCAAGCCGGGCCTGGTGAAGGTCGACCCGACGCTGACGAAGCAGATCGCCGCACAGTTCGACGCGACGAACACGCTGATGGACGGCTTCCGCGACGCGGACTCGCTCGGGGGCTTCACGACGTGGGACGACGCCGCGAAGGCGCAGGACGCCAACCGCATCTCGCAGCAGGTCCAGGCGCTGCAGGACCCGCTGTCCCGGCTCGCCGAGAAGGTCGCGACGGCGTGACCGCGTCCCGGTTCTCCCGCCGCGGGCTGATCGGCGCCGGGCTCGCTGCGGCCGGCGCGGGCGTGGGCGCGGTCGCCGGGGTTGCCGGGTCGGCCGCCGCGACCGGGGTCGACCCGTTCACCGCGGCCGCGAACGGTGACGAGTCGATCGACCTGTCGCAGTCGGTCCCGTTCTACGCGACCGCCGCCCGGCAGCCGCAGGGCGGCATCCGCACCACCCCGCAGCGGCACTGCGTCTTCATGGTGTTCGACCTGACGGCGTCCACCGCGACCGAGCTGCAGGTCCTGCTGGCTCGGTGGTCCGCCGCGATCGCGCAGCTGCAGGCCGGCCGGACGATCGGCAACGTCGAACCCGCGCACGGCGACGGCGCCGGTGCCGACACGGGCGAGGCCCTCGACCTCGGCCCGGCGTCGCTCACCGTCACCGTCGGACTCGGCCCCGGGGTCTTCGACGAGCGGTTCGGCCTGGCGGCGAAGCGTCCTGCGCACCTCGCCGCGATCCCCGCGCTGCCGAGCGACACGCTCGACGAGCAGCTGACCGGCGGGGACCTGTCCCTGCAGGCCTGCGCCGACGACCCGCAGGTGGCGTACCACGCCGTGCGGGACCTGGCGCGGATGGCCCGGGGCACCGCGACCGTCCGGTGGACCGTCATCGGGTTCGGTCGAGCCTCCGCCGGCCCCACGCAGTCGACGCCGCGCAACCTCATGGGGTTCAAGGACGGCACCCGGAACATCACCACGGACGACGAGTACGACCGCTTCGTGTGGCTCGACGACGACGCCGGGTGGATGGCCGGCGGCACCTACCAGGTGGTCCGGAAGATCCGGATGAACCTGGAGACGTGGGACGCCGACGTCGTCAGCGACCAGCAGCGGGTGTTCGGCCGGACGAAGGTCGAGGGCGCGCCGCTGTCCGGCGGGTCCGAGCACACGGCGCCGGACTTCCACGCCCGGGCGCCGCACGGCACCGAGGGCGGGACCGCCATCGACGCGCGCTCGCACGTCGCCCTCGCCGCGCACGAGAACAACGGCGGCGTGAAGATCCTGCGCCGCGGGTACAACTACACGGACGGACTGAACCAGTACGGCCAGCTCGACGCCGGCTTGCTCTTCGCGGCGTACGTGAACGACCCGGAGCACTTCACGACGCTGCAGCGGAAGCTCGGGGCGTCCGACCGCCTGAACGAGTACGTGTCGCACATCGGGTCCGGTGTCTTCGCCGTGCCGCCGGCGCCGCGGAAGGGCTCGTACGTGGGGGAGCAGCTCTTCCACTGAGCCAGGGGGCGCAGAGGTGGGTGCCCTCCGTCGTTTCCCTGGAGACGGAGAGCACCCGCGCCGCGGAGTCCGGCGGACGGAACCACCGCCCGCCCCCTTGGGGGACGACCCGGCGCGACGCGTCGCGATGCGACAGGGGGAGCGTACCTCGCGAGGCTGGCGCGGAGCAGTGGCCGTCCGGGATCGGACAGCGGAACGGGCCGCCCCACCAGGTGGGGCGACCCGTCGCGCGGCCGGGAGGCGCGGTGTCAGTCCGTCAGCACCGGTGCGTCCTCGACGGCGCGCTTCCGGCGTGCCAGGACGAGTGCCACGGTGCCGGCGAGCAGCAGGACGCCGGCGGCGATCCCCGGGACCACCAGGTCGGCGCCCGTGAACGCCAGGTCGCCGCGGGCGGCGCTCGGTCGGCCGCCGTCGGAGACGCCGCCGACGGGGGCGCCGGCGCTCGGCGTTCCCGTGCCGGGCGTCCCCGCGCCCGGGGTGCCCGGGTCCGTGGGGTCACCGGTGCCGGTGCCCGGGTCCGGCTCGACGGCCGTCTCGACCGGGATCGTCACCGCGAGGGTGATCGTCTGCCCGTTCGGCAGGGTGACGACGAGCGGCTCGTCGGTCGTCGCCGTCGGAGCGGCCTCGGCAGCCAGGGCCGTGGCACGCAGCGCATCGCCCGCGGTGCCCACCGGTGCGGTGTCCTCGGCACCGGGCACCGTGAAGGTCAGCGTGGCACGACCCTGCTCGTCGCGCTTGTCGACGATGGTCGGGTCGACGGTCGACTCGGCGAGGACGACGTCGCCCGCGCTGACCGACACCGAACCGGCAGCGGCCGGGTCGTCGCTGCTGAAGACGAGCGAGGAGAGGGCGATCGAGACCTCATCACCCGGCTGGAAGCCCTCGGCCGGGACGGGCGTGGTGACGACGCCCACGGCCCGCTGGTCGGTCGGCGGGGTGACGACCGGGTTGGTGACGAAGTAGTCCACCTGCGCCTGCAGGTCGACGGTGCCGGAGTCGGCCTTGTTCGTGCCCGAGGTGAAGGCCGCGAAGTTGTCACCGCCGGTCGACAGGAACGAGTTGATCGTGACCTTGAGGATGTCGTCGAGGGCGATCGGAGTGCCGTCGAGCGTCATCGCGGTGATGCGCGATCCTCGTGCGGCGTCGGGGTCGTAGGTGTAGGCGAACCCGTCGGAGACGCCGAGCTTGAGGAAGGGCCGCTCGAGGCCGTCAGGCTGCCACTGCTGCTCGAGGGCGTCCTTGATCTGCTGGCCGGTCATGTCCTGCGTGACGAGGGTGTTGGCGAACGGCTGGACGAGGGCGGCCTCCTTGTAGGTCACCTGGCCGTCCGGGTCGTTCGCGCCGCTCGAGGCGAACAGCATGTCGGTGCGGAGACCGCCGGGGTTCATGAAGGCAACCTGCGAGCCCTGCCTGCTCGTCGCAGCGCGCTGCACCTCGGCGATGTAGTTGCCGAGGACGGACTCGCCGCCGCGGTTCTCGGTCTTCCGGTCGGACTGCACGGCGCGACGCAGGTCACCGGTGATGTCGCCGAGCTTCTTCGCACCCTCGACGTCGGCCTTCGCCTTCGCCGCGGTGACGATGCCCGTGACGGCCTGGACCGAGGACTGGTCCGCCGGGACAGCGGTGTACCCGTTCACGGACCGGACCTCGGAGGTGATGCCCTTGAGCTTCCGGTCGGATCCGACCGTGAGTTGCAGGTGGCCGAAGTTCACGCCGTACGAGCCGGTCTGGATGACCGGCCGCGGTGTCCCGTCGGGCCCTGCGATCGAGTGGACGTAGGTGGCGTGCGTGTGTGCCGAGACGATCGCCGAGACCTTCGACGAGACGCCCGAGGTGATCTTGCCGAACGCGCCGGTGCCGGTGGCGTCCGACAGCGCGCTCGTGGTCGCGCCCTCGTGCACGAGCAGCACGAGGACGTCCGCCTCGCCGTTCTCCGCCTTGCCGTCGGTGAGCTCCTCGGCGTAGCGGTTGACCTGGCTGACGATCGGCGCCATCGCGAGGCCCTGCACCCCTCCGGGGCTGACGAGACCGGGGATGAGGTCCTCGGTCGTCGCTCCGATGAAGCCGACCCTCACACCGCCGCGCTCGACGATCGACCAGGGCGTGAACGCCGGGTCGGTCGTGCCTGCCTTGACGATGTTCGACGAGACGTAGGGCCATTGCGCCCGGTCCTCGATGCGACCGGTCAGGTCGTCCTGGCCCTTGTCGAGCTCGTGGTTGCCGATCGCGCTGACGTCGAGGTCCATCGCGTTCAGGGCGTCGATGGTCGGCGCGTCCTGCTGGATCAGGGAGGTGAACGTCGACGCGCCGACGTTGTCGCCCACGCTGGCGAAGATCGTGTTCGGGTTGGCCTCGCGGTAGGACTGCACGACGCCGGCGAGCTTCGCGGCTCCGGCAGCCTTGTCGGCGGCGGTGCCCTCCGACTCGATCCGACCGTGGAAGTCGTTCACGTCGATGATGTCGATGGTGGTGTCACCCTCGGCGGCGAGGGCGGCGGACGGGACGGTGAGGGCGGTGAGGACGCCGGCGGCGACCAGGGCGGAGGCCCCGGCCAGGCGCCGGCGACGCGGGGGAGTGTGAGCGTTCATCGGCGCTGAACCTACGAAACCGCACAGGCAACGCGCCAGGCGTTGCCGCAACACGTCACGTGTTGTTCACACCACGGGGGACGTTCCTCCCGTTCGGGGGACAGATCCCGACCCGGTCACGGCGTCAGTCGCGCCCCAGTGCGCCCTTCACCCGCTCGACGGCCTCGGCAGCCATGGCCTTCGCCGAGTCCTTGATGACACCGAGCTCCGCCGGGTCGCCCTTGAGCAGGCTCTTCGCGGTGTTGACGGCGTACTCCGCGGTGATGTGCGGCGGCAGCGGCGGCACGTTGCGGCTGACGTAGGCGTCGATGAGCGTCACGCCGGGGTTCGCGAACGCGCGCTCGACGGCTGCGTCGACCTCGTCGTCGCCGTGCACGGCGATGCCCTCGAAGCCGAGCAGTCTGGCGTAGCCGGCGTAGTCCATCGTCTCGACGTCCTGCGAGCCGGACCACATCGGGTTGCCGTCCTCGGTGCGCATCTCCCACGAGACCTGGCCGAGGTCGTCGTTGTGCATGACCACGATGACGAGCTGCTGGTTCGGCCACTGGGCCATGTACTTCTTCACGGTGATGAGCTCGTTCATGCCGAGCATCTGGAACGCGCCGTCGCCGATGGTGCAGACCGCCGGGGCGTCCGGGAAGGCGAACTTCGCGGTGACCGCGTACGGCATCGCCGCGAGCATCGTCGCCAGTCGGCCGGACATGTCGCCGTGCATGCCGCGGCGGAGCCGGATGTGGTGGCCGTACCAGTCGGCCGTGGTCCCGGCGTCGCAGGTGACCGTGACGCCCTCGGGGAGCCGCTCGTTCACGGCGCTGATGACGCGGCGTGGGTTGACGCCGTCGTCGTAGGCCACCTCGGCCTGGCGGTGCATCTCCGCCTCCCACTCGCGCATCTCGCCGGCGAGCTTCTCCTGCCAAGCGCGGTCCTGCTTGTCGCGGAGCAGCGGCATGACCGCCTGCAGCGTCGCGCCGACGTCGCCCCACAGGTTGAGCTCGGTCGGGTACCGCAGGCCCATCTGCTCCGGCTTGATGTCGACCTGCACGCCGCGTGCCTGACCGGAGGCGGGCAGGTACTCGCCGTAGGGGTAGTTCGAGCCGAGGAGCACGATCGTGTCGCACTCCTTGATCTGCGTCAGGCTCGGGCGGGAGCCGAGGAGCCCGACCTGCTGCGTGTGGTACGGCACGTCGGAGGGCACGACGTCCTTGCCGCGGAGCGCCGTGATGATGCCGGCGCCGGTCTTCTCGGCCGCCTCGAGCACCAGGTCCGTGGCGCCGCGTGCCCCGGCACCGACCAGGAAGGTCACGCGCTCGCCGGCGTTCAGGATCTCGGCGAAGCGTGCGATCTGGTCCTGCGGCGGCACGATCCGGGTCGAGGGGGCGACGTCGCTCGACCGCGACACCCAGTGCTCGGCGGCGGGGGCCTCGTACGCCATCGCCTGCACGTCGTGGGGGAGCACGACGACGGCCGGCTGCTTCCGGAGCATCGCGGTGCGGAAGGCCGTGTCGACCACCACCCCGACCGCGTCCGGCGTCGCGACGGTCTCCACGTAGCAGGCGACGTCGGCGAACACGCGCTCGAGGTTCGACTCCTGCTGCGTGAAGCTGCCGATCGAGGCGAGACCCTGCTGGCCGACGATCGCGACGACCGGCTGGTTGTCCATCTGCGCGTCGTACAGACCGTTCAGCAGGTGGAAGGCACCCGGGCTCGACGTCGCGACGCAGACCCCGACCTCGCCGGTGAACTTCGCGTGCGCGGTCGCCATCAGCGCGGCGATCTCCTCGTGCGTCGGGCGGACGTACTCGAGCTCGCGCTCGCTGCCGTCCGCCTTGCCGAGGGCCCCGTCGAACGCACCGATGCCGTCCCCGGGGTAGCCGAAGACGCGCGAGACGCCCCATGCCTTGATGCGGTCGATGACGAAGTCGCTCACGGTCGTGCTCATGCACCCACCGTGCTCGCCGCTTCCTGTACGCCCTCAGGTCGGGGGCGGGGTCAGGGGATCGGGCGCCAGGTGCTGTCGGCGGCGCTCGCGACGACCGTCTCGATGACCGACGCCGCGCGGGCGCCGTCGGCGAAGGTGGGCAGCCCGTCGGGCCAGGCCGACCGGTCGCCCGCCGCGCGGACCGCCGCGTACGTGTCGGCCACGAACGCCGCGAAGGCGTCGAGGTACCCCTGCGGGTGCCCGGCCGGCACGACCGCGAGACGACGCTGGTCAGGGAACCCGAGGGCGGGGTCACGGACCACGATCTGCGCACCGCGCTCGTTGCCGAACCACGCCGACTCGGGCTGCTCCTGGTCGAAGGCCGCCGACCCGAGCGTGCCGTCGACCTCGAACCACAGCCGGTTCTTCCGCCCGGCCGCGACCTGCGAGACGACGACGTTGCCGATGCGTCCGGTACCGGTCCGGAAGGTCGCGACCGCGGTGTCCTCCGTGGTGACCTCCGCCCGCTGCCCGGCGTCCGCCACCGGGTCCGGGTCCGGGGATCCCGAGAACGACGGCCCGGACGCCGCCGGCCGGGTCGGGTAGACGATGTCCGTCGCGGCGCTGACGGACGCGAAGGGCTCGCCGGTGACGAACTCGACCAGGTCGCACCAGTGCGAGCCGATGTCCGCGAACGCCCGGGACACCCCGCCGGCGCCGGCGTCGACGCGCCAGCTCGAGGCGTCCTCGTCGAGCATCCAGTCCTGCAGGTAGTGGCCGTGCACGGCGAGCAGCCGTCCGAGCTCCCCGGCTGCCACCCGCGCGCGGATCTCCCGCACGACCGGGTGGTACCGGTAGACGAACGGCACGGTCGCGACCACGCCGGCCTCGTCCGCGGCGGCGACGAGCTCGGCGGCCTGCTCGGCGCTGATCGCGAGCGGCTTCTCGCACACGACGTTGATGCCCGCGCGGATCACGGCCATCGACTGCGGGTGGTGCTGGTCGTTCGGCGTGCAGACGTGGACGACGTCGGGTGCGTCGGCGATCACCTCGTCGAGCGAGGCGTAGCCGCGGGGCACGTCGAGCTGTGCGGCGACCTGCTCCGACCGGGACGGCGTCCGGCCGAGCACCCCGACGACCTCGGCACCTGCTGCCCGAGCGGCCCGGGCGTGCACGCCGGCGATCATCCCGGTGCCGACCACGGCGACGCGGATGCGCCGCCCTCCGTACCCACTGCTCATGGTGCTCCCTCGCGCCGGACTGGACCCACCGTACCGACGCAACCCGGCCACGCGCCGGAACGCGTGAGTACCGTCGGGGGCATGTCGAGCCTCCAGACCAGCCTGCTCATCCTCGGAGCCAGCGGGGACCTGTCCAAGCGCCTGCTGCTCCCGGGTCTCGCCACCCTCCTCGAGGTCAAGGACGACTGGGACGTCCAGCTCGTCGGCGCCGGCGTCGAGGACATCTCGGACGACGACTGGAAGGCACAGGTGCGCACGTCCTTCGAGAACGCCCAGGCCTCGAAGAACGAGGAGGACGAGGGGGCGCAGGACGGCGGCGAGAAGCTGAGCAGGCGGCTGGTCGACGTGGTCAACGCCTCGACGTACCGCAAGGCCGACGTCACCGACGCCGACGACCTGAAGGCCCTGCTCGCGGCGTGCGACCACGACCCGGCGATCTACTTCGCGCTGCCCCCGGCCGTGACCGAGAAGAGCTGCGCCGTGCTCAAGGACCTCGACCTGCCGTCGGGGACGCGGCTCGCGCTCGAGAAGCCGTTCGGCACCGACGCCGAGAGCGCCGAGCACCTCAACGACCTGCTGCACTCGTTCCTGCCCGAGGGGCGGATCCACCGCGTCGACCACTTCCTCGGTCGCTCGACGGTCCTCAACCTGCTCGGGCTCCGCTTCGCGAACCGCATCATCGAGCCGCTGCTCTCGTCGGCGCACGTCGACCGCGTCGACATCGTCTACGACGAGACCCTCGGGCTCGAGGGGCGTGCGCGCTACTACGACAAGGCCGGTGCCCTGGTCGACATGATCCAGAGCCACCTGCTCCAGGTGATGGCCGTCGTCGCGATGGAGGCCCCCGCGTCCATCGACGCCGACGACCTGCGCACCCAGAAGGAGCTCGTGCTCCGTGCCGTGCGGCCCTGGGGTGGCGACGTCGTCGCCGCGGGCAAGCGCGCGCGCTACACCGCCGGCACGATCGGCGACCGCGACCTGCCGTCGTACGTCGACGAGGACGGTGTCGACCCCTCGCTCGGCACCGAGACCCTCGCGCAGCTCACCCTCGAGGTCGCGAACTGGCGCTGGGCGGGCGTGCCGTTCACGCTGCGCTCCGGCAAGGCGCTCGAGCAGCAGCGCCGTGAGATCGTCATCACCTTCAAGGACTCGCCACACGTGCCGAACGGGCTGACCGGTGCCGAGCGGCCGGACAAGCTCCGGATCTGGATCGCCCCGGACGAGATGCAGCTCGAGCTCAACGTGAACGGCCCCGGCGACCCGTACACGATCGACCACACGGCCCTGTCGGTGACCTTCAACCCGGGCCGGCTCAGTGCGTACGGCGAGGTCCTGGCCGGGGTGCTCGAGGGCGACGCGACCCTGTCGGTGCGCGGCGACAGCGCGGTGCAGGGGTGGAAGGTCGTCGAGCCGTTCCTGCAGGCCTGGCGCGACGGGAAGGCACCGCTCGACGAGTACGCGGCCGGGTCGGCCGGTCCCGACAGCTGGGACAACATCGACTGCTGACACCGCGCCGGCCGACTGACGCCGTGTCGGCCTGGAGGCGCGTGGCGGGCTCGCCGCGCGCCTCCCGTCCGTCCGTTGGTCGCGCGGCGTAGCGTCCAGTGACGTGAAGACCACCGACGACGTCCTGTCCACCGTCCCCGCTCCCGCCGGCTCCGACGTCCGCGTCGAGCCCGTCCGGTACGACCACGAGGGCACCGCTCTCCTCGGTGTGCTCGCGAAGGACCACGCCGTGTCGGGCCCGCGCCCGGCCGTCCTCGTGATCCACGACTGGCACGGTGTCAACGAGCACGTCGAGGCCCGCGTGACCATGCTCGCCCGCCTCGGCTACGTCGCGTTCGGTGCCGACGTGTACGGCGAGGGCATCCGCCCGGGCGACGACACCGCCGGACAGGTCGCCGGCTCGTACTACCAGGACCTGCCGCTGTTCCGCGCGCGGCTGACGGCCGGGCTCGACCGCCTGCGCGAGGACCCGGACGTCGACCACTCCCGCATCGTCGTGATGGGGTACTGCTTCGGCGGCTCGGGCGCGATCGAACTCGCCCGCACCGGCGCCGACCTGGTCGGTGCGGTGTCGTTCCACGGCGGACTCATCGTGCACGAGCCGGCGGACGCGTCCGCGATCCGGGCGAGGTTGCTCGTGCTCAACGGGGGAGCGGACCCGATGGTGCCCGACACGAAGGTCGCTGAGTGGCAGAACGAGATGCGCGCCGTGCCGTCGGTCGACTGGCAGGTGGTGACCTACTCGGGAGCGATGCACGCGTTCGCCGTCCCGGGCACCGATGCGCCGGACCACGGGGCGCAGTACCAGGAGCGCGCCGACCGTCGCTCGTGGCGGACGCTGCAGGTGTTCCTGGCCGAGGTGTTCGACGAGGAGCCGACCGTCGCCTGAGCCCGCGACACGCCGAGGGCTCCGTGCGGAGCGGCTCGATTCGCGTTGCGCGCCGCACCTGTTGTAGAGTCTTCCACGGCCGCAAGGCCAGCATCGGTCGCAAGACCGGATGCGCTCGTAGCTCAATGGATAGAGCATCTGACTACGGATCAGAAGGTTGGGGGTTCGAGTCCCTTCGAGCGCACACCTGAGAAGGCCCCGTCGCACTGCGGCGGGGCCTTCGTCGTTCCCGGGGCCTTCGTCGTTCCCGGGGTCGAACGTGCCGGGTCCTGGTCGGCGGCCGTCGCGCTCCCAGGCGGAGCCCTGTGCACACTGCACGGATTCACCTGCCCGTAACGACATCCTGCACGTTCACCCGCTCCTGGGTCGTCACTACGGTTGCGGCAACCCGGTCGCCCCGACCGGCACCCCTTCCCCCAGGAGCATCCGATGGCCAGTGCAGCGTCAGCACCACCAGCCCCGTCCGTCGTCGTCGACGACCACTCCCTGTCCCGTGTCCCCGCCTCCGCCCGCTACGGCTGGTTCCAGGTCGCGGTGCAGCGGTTCGGGCAGATCTCCGCCCTATCCCAGTTCCTGCTCGGCGCCACACTCGGGTTCGGCATGGGCTTCTGGCAGGCGTTCTGGGGGATCACCCTCGGCGCCGTGATCCTGGAGATCGTGTCGGTCTTCGTCGGCATCATCGGCATGCGCGAGGGCCTCAACACGTCGGTCATCGCCCGGTGGACCGGGTTCGGCAAGGCCGGTTCGGCACTGGTCGGTCTGGCGATCGGCCTGAGCCTGATCGGCTGGTTCGGCATCCAGTCGGGTGTCTCCGCCGCCGGCCTCGTCGCGATCCTGCCGATCCTGCCCGCGTGGGCGTGGTCGCTCGTGTTCGGCCTGCTCGTCACCGCGATCGTGCTCCGTGGCTTCCACTCGATGCAGTGGCTCGCGAACGTCACGGTGCCGCTGTTCCTGATCCTGGTCGGCTGGGCGGTCACGGTCGAGCTGAGCCAGCACTCGATCGCCGAGCTCGCCGCGAAGGCCCCGGCCGGCCCCGAGCTGAGCTTCGTCGCCGGCACCACGCTCGTGGCGGGCGGGTTCATCGTCGGCGCGGTGATCACGCCCGACATGACGCGCTTCAACCGCTCCGTCGGGGACGTCGTCAAGCAGACCGCGCTCGGCGTCACGCTGGGGGAGTACGTCATCGGGCTCGCGGGCGTGCTGCTCGCCCACGCCGTCGGGTCCTCCGACATCACCCGGGTCATCACCTCGAGCGTCGGCTGGGTCGGCATCCTCGTGATCCTGCTCGGCACGTTCAAGATCAACGACTGGAACATCTACAGCTCGAGCCTCGGCGTCACGAACTTCATCGACGTGGTGTTCGGCCGCAAGGTGAACCGCGGTGTCGTCACCCTCGTGCTCGGTGTCGTCGGGTCGGTCCTGGCGGCGGTCGGGTTCCTCGACGCGTTCACCCCGTTCCTCATCGTGCTGGGCGTCGTGTTCCCGCCGATCGCCGGGATCATGGTCGCCGAGTACTTCGTCGTGAAGCGCTGGCGCCGTGAGCTCAGCGAGAGCGAGGGCCTGCCGGCGACCAGTCCGACGTGGGTCCCGGCGACGCTCGTCATCTGGGCCGTCGCAGCACTGGTCGGCTACTTCGTGGCCGTGGGCATCCCGTCGATCAACTCCGTCGTCATCGCCTTCGTGCTCTACGTGATCGCCGGCAAGGCCGGATGGGTCCGCGGGGTCGGGGTCAGCCGCACCGAGCAGGCACCGGCAGCGGTCGGCGACGGCACGACGAGCGAGGCCCCCGCGGCCGCGCCCGCCCCCGCGCCGGCCCCCTGAAGCCGGCGGTCGGCGCCCCCCCGCCGACCGCCACCTCGTCGCCGGCCGTGCCGTGGCCCCCTGATCCGGACACGGCACGGCCGGCCCGCCCACCGCTCCAGCCTCACCCGAGCACGCTCCACCAGCACGCTCCACCACCACCCGCACCACCCCGAGAGGAACCCCATGCGCATCGGCATCGACGTCGGCGGCACGAACACGGACGCCGTCCTGATGGACGGCAGCACGGTCGCCGCGGCCGTGAAGCGATCGACGACCCAGGACGTCACGTCCGGGATCGTCGCCGCCCTCGCCGGCCTGCGCGAGCAGCGCGACTTCACCTCGGCGGACATCGACGGCGTGATGATCGGCACCACCCACTTCATCAACGCGTTGATCGAGGCGCGTGGCCTCGCCCCGACCGCCGCGGTCCGCCTCGGCCTGCCGGCGACCGCGTCCCTGCCGCCCTTCACCGACTGGCCCGGGCACCTGGTCGGCGCCGTGCAGGGTCGGGCGTTCCTGGCGCACGGCGGTCACGAGTTCGACGGGCGGGTCATCTCCGAGCTCGACGCGGACGAGCTGAAGCGGCACGCCGAGACGATCGGCGCCGCCGGCATCCGCTCGGTCGCGATCTCGTCGGTGTTCTCCCCGATCAACGACGAGTTCGAGCAGCGGGCGCAGGACGTCATGGCCGCCGAGCTCGGGCCGGACGTCGCGTTCTCGCTGTCGAGCGAGATCGGTCGGATCGGACTGCTCGAGCGCGAGAACGCCACGATCATCAACGCAGCGCTCCGCGAACTCGCCGAGCGCATCGTCGACGGACTGTCCGGGTCCGTCGCCGGCAGCGGCATCGACGCACCCCTGTTCCTCAGCCAGAACGACGGCACGCTCATGGACGTCGAGTACGCCCGGCGGTACCCCGTCGCCACCTTCGCGTCCGGCCCGACGAACTCGATGCGCGGGGCGGCCGTGCTGTCCGGCTTCGACACCTGCGCGGTCGTCGACGTCGGCGGGACCACGAGCGACGTCGGCGTGCTGACCGGTGGCTTCCCGCGCGAGGCGACCGGCGAGGTCGCCGTCGCCGGCATCCGCACGAACTTCCGGATGCCCGACGTGCTGTCGATCGGCATCGGGGGCGGCTCCCGCATCCGCGAGGACGGCGCGCTCGTCGGGCCGGACTCGGTCGGCTACCGACTCACCGAGGAGGGGCTCGTGTTCGGCGGCGACACCCTGACCGCGACCGACGTGGCCGTCCGCGGCGGTCGGGGCGCCATCGGGGACACCTCGCGCGTCGCCGGGGTGCCGGCAGAGGTCGCCGAACGGGCCCTCGCGGTCATCGCCGAACGCGTGGCCGACGTCGTGGAGCGCATGCGCACCTCGTCGGACCCGCTGCCCGTGGTCGCCGTCGGCGGCGGCTCCGTCCTGCTGCCGGACACCCTGCCCGGACTCGGCACCGTGCACCGGCCCGAGCACTACTCGGTGGCCAACGCCATCGGCGCCGCGATCGCCCAGGTCTCCGGTGAGGTCGACAAGGTCTACGCCATCAGCGACGGCCGGCGCTCCGCCGTGGTCGACGAGGCCCGGCAGGAAGCGGTCGACCGCGCCGTCGCCGCGGGTGCCGACCCGTCGAGCGTCGCGATCGTCGACTTCGACGAGGTCCCGATCCCGTACCTGCCCGGCAACGCCACCCGGATCCGGGCGAAGGCCGTCGGCGACCTCGCGCTCGGGGCGCTGGTCCGATGACGACGACGGTCACGGCCCCCGTCGCCGACACGCGTCCGGTCCCCGTCCGTCCGCTCACCGAGATCGGTGCGGACTGCTCCGCGCTGGCCCGCGGCGCCGCCGTCCTCGGCACGGGCGGCGGCGGCGACCCGTACATCGGCCGCCTGCTCGCCGAGGCCGCGGTCCGCGAGCACGGCCCGGTGCGGGTCGTGCAGGTCGAGGACCTGCCCGACGACGCCGTGGTGCTCAACGTCGCGATGATCGGCGCCCCGACCGTGATGGTGGAGAAGCTGCCGTCCGGCGCGCAGTTCGCCGAGGCGATCCGCAGCCTGGCGACCCACCTCGGCGTCACCCCGACGCACGTCGCCTGCATCGAGGTCGGCGGCGTCAACTCCACCAGCCCGATCGTCGCCGCGGCCGAGCTCGGCCTGCCGCTCGTCGACGGCGACGGCATGGGCCGCGCCTTCCCGGAGGTCCAGATGGTCCTGCCGACGCTGTCCGGCATCAGCGCGACCCCGATGGCACTCGCCGACGAGAAGGGCAACACCGCCGTCTTCGCCACCGTCGACAACCGGTGGGCGGAGCGGCTCGCCCGCACCGCGACGGTCGAGATGGGCTGCTCCGCGATCACGGCGCAGTACGCGATGTCCGGCGCCCAGCTCAAGCAGTCGTACGTCCGCGGCAGCCTGTCGCTCAGCGTCGCGATCGGCGAGGCCCTCGTCGACGCCCGGGCCGCGAACGAGGACCCCGTCGTCGCCGTCACCGCGGTGCTCGGCGGCACCGTCGTGTTCGAGGGCAAGGTCGCCGACGTCGAACGGAAGACCGTCACCGGCTTCGCCCGTGGGACCGCCCGCATCGCCGGTTCCGGTAGCGACACCGGCCTGGAGGCCGTGCTCCGGTTCCAGAACGAGCACCTGCTGGTCGAGGTGGCCGGGTCGGTCCGCACCACCACCCCCGACCTGATCGTCACCCTGGACGCCGAGACCGGCGAACCGATCACCACCGAGGGGCTGCGGTTCGGCGCGCGCGTCCGGATCGTCACCGCCCCGGCCGACCCGCGCTGGCACACCCCGGCGGGCCTCGCGCTCGCCGGACCCCGCTACTTCGGCTACGACACCCCGGCGGTCCGCCACGACGGCACCGTCAGCGAGGGAGAACACGCATGAGCTGGACCATCGACGTCGACGACCTGCCCGACCTCGCCCGCGGCGCCGCGCTGCTCGGCACCGGTGGCGGCGGCGACCCGCTCATCGGGATGCTGCTCGTCAAGGCGGCGATCGAGGAGCACGGCCCGGTGACGGTCCTCGACCCCTCCGAGGTGCCCGACGACGCCCTCGTCATCCCCACCGCGCAGATGGGCGCCCCGACCGTCGTGCTCGAGCGCCTGCCGGCGGGTCCGGAGCCGCTCGGCGCCCTCCGGCGGCTCGAAGCACACCTCGGCCGGACCGCAACGGCGACGATGCCGATCGAGTGCGGCGGCATCAACTCGATGATCCCGCTGCTCGTCGGCGCCACCGGCGGCCTGCCCGTGGTCGACGCGGACGGGATGGGCCGGGCGTTCCCCGAGCTGCAGATGGAGACGTTCTCGGTGTACGGGGTGCCCGGGTCCCCGCTCGCGATCAGCGACGAGAACGGCCACGGCGTCGTCATCGACACCGGGCACGACAACCGGCAGATGGAGTGGCTCGCCCGCGGCGTGACGATCCGGCTCGGCGGTGTCGCGTACATCGCCGAGTACGCGATGACCGGCAGCCAGGTCCGCGCGACCGCGGTGCCCAGGACCCTGTCGTTGGCGCTGTCGGTCGGGCGCGCGATCAGCCGGGCACGCGAGGAGCACCGCGACCCCGTCGAGGGACTCGCCGAGGCGTTCGGGCAGACGATCTACACGCACCTGCGCGAGCTGTTCGACGGCAAGGTCGTCGACGTCGAGCGCCGCACGGTCGACGGGTTCGCGAAGGGTCGCGCGGTCGTGCAGGGTGCCGACGGCTCCGAGCTGGAGATCGCGTTCCAGAACGAGAACCTCGTCGCCCGACGGGACGGCCGCCTGGTCGCCGTCGTGCCCGACCTGATCTGCGTCCTCGACGCGGAGACCGCCGAACCGATCACCACGGAGCGGCTGCGCTACGGCCAGCGCGTCCGGGTGATCGGGGTCTCGACACCGGACCTGATGCGCACCCCCGAGGCCCTCGCGGTCTTCGGACCGTCGTGCTTCGGCCTGGACGACGCGTTCGTCCCCGTCGAGCAGCTGCACGAGCGCACCCCGGTGGGGGCGCGCTGAGCGGTGCCGATGCGCGAGGATCGCTGGTGTGCACCGTGGTGAGCAGCGTGACGGGGTCGTGACGGGCCTCCAGGCCGACGACGTCGACGACTTCGCACGCGGCACCGCGCTCCTGGGGTGCGGCGGTGGCGGCCAGGTGGACCACACGGCGCACGCGCTCCGGCGCGCGCTCGGGACCGGCGGGGTGCCCGTCGTCCCGGTCGACGCCGGTCTCGGCGCGGTGGTCGCCGTCGGACTCGTCGGCTCGACCACGGTCCTCGAGGAGAAGACGCCGAGCGGTCGTGAGCTGCCCGACGCGCTCGCCGCCGTCGAGCGCTGGACCGGCCGTCGGGCCGACGCGGTCGTCGCCGCGCAGATCGGTGGCGTCACCGGGCCGGCGGCGGCGCTCACGGCGCACGCGGCGGGCCTGCCGCTCGTCGACGCGGACCTGGTCGGTCGGGCGACGCCGCGCATCGACCAGCTGTCCCTGTTCGTCGACGCGCTGCCGGTGGTCACCGCGGCGGCGGTGACGTCGAGCGGCCTGCGCATCGTGGTCGACACGGCCGATGCCCGCGACCTGGAGACCGTGTGGCGTGAGGCGGTGTCGCACAGCGGCGGGTGGGCGGCGTTCGCGGTCGGCCCGGTCGACGCCACGGTGCTCGCCGGGCGCTGCGTCACGGGGAGTGTCGACCGGGCCCTGCGCGCCGGTCGCGCCGCCGCTGCCGCGGGCGGGGTCGAGGACCTCGTCCGCGGGATCGAGGGCGCGCGTGTCGTCGCCCGCGGCCGCGTGCTCGACGTGCAGCGCAGCGGTGACGTCGTCGCCTTCGTCCACGGATCGATGGCGATCCGCGACGCGACGACCGGAGCCGTCGTCCGGGTCGAGGCGGGCAGCGAGTGGGTGCACTGCCTCGTGGACGGCGAGCCGGTCGCGAGCACGCCGAGCTGCATCGTCGTCGTCGACGCGCGCTCCCTGCGTCCCGTCGCCACCGAGCGCGCACGCGTCGGGGACGAGCTCGCCGTGCTCGTGCTGCCCGGTGCGCCGTGGTGGTGGGCGACGCCGGACCGGACGGCGCGCGTCTCGCCGCGGGCGTTCGGGATCGACGCCGACGTCGTGCCGGAGGTCGCAGCGTGATCCCGGTCGCCGAGTTCCTGCCCCTGCTGCCGGAGGGCACGGCGCTGCTCGTCGGACCGGCGTCGGGCACGGTCGGTACGGTGCGCGGACTCGTCGGCCCACCGGAGCACGTCGGTCGGCTGCTCGGGACGGGGGACGGAGCGGTCGTCCTGCTCACCCCGGTCGAACGGTTCGACGCGCGGTTCGACGTGCTGCTCCGTCGCGCGGCGACCGCCGGGGTCCCCGTGCTCGTCGTCGGGACCGTCGACGGCACGCCGCGGCCGGGAGCCGGCACCGCCGCCCTCGCCGAGCGACTCGGCGTGGCGGTGGTCGTCACGCCGGATCCGTGGGCGGCCTCGGTCCGGGTGCACGAGCTCATCGGGTCGGGCGAAGCGCCGGCTGCCCGCGCCGCCGTGGTCGCGGCGCGCATCGGACTCGACGCCGGGCCCGCGCTGGACGAGCTGTTCGTTCGGCTCGAGCGCGAGCTCGGCCACGCGATCCGGTTCCTCGACGCGTCGGGGCGCCCCCTGCGCGGGGCGGGCGTCGCGCCGGCGACCGCCGCACTGCTCGCCCGCACGGTGGGGACGAGCGAACCGGTCTGGGCGACCGACGACCGCGAGACCGTCGTGGCCGTGCCCGTCCCGACCGGCATCGGACCGCGGGCGTGGCTCGCGGTCGGGACCACGACGCCGCTGCGCGCCGAACGGGCGGTGCTGGCGACCGCGCTCCGGGTGGCGGCGGTGGCGGCCGGCCACCGGCTCGTGCTCACCCGGCTCGACGACGAGCGCGACGCCCGCTACCGGATGGCGATGCTCGACGACCTCCGCGCCGCCGACGGAGCGCCCGCGCCGCCACTGGTGCAGCGGACCATCGCCGCCGGGTGGGAGCTCGACGCCTGGCACGTCGGCGTCCGGCTCGTCGCACGTGGACCGGTCGACGCGGTGGCGCTCCGGGGCGAGGTCGAGACGGCCTTCGGCGGGCACGGACTCGACGTCGTGGTCGTGGAGCAGACCGACGGGTGGGCGGTGTGGTCCTCGACGCCCGACGAACCCGACCGTGCCGCGGTCGCCGCGCTCGCCGCCTCGGTCCGTGCGGCGCAGAACGCCCTGCGCTCCGCGGTCGACACGAACGCCGGTGTCGGCAGCGTGCACGCCGGTCCGGCGGGACTCGTGCGGACGCTCGGCGAGGCGGGTGACGCCGTCCGCCTGGCTGCCGCGCGTCCGGAGTCGGGCTTCTTCGTGCACGTCGACCGGCTCGGGCTCGCGCAGCTGCTGCTCGCGTGGACGCAGACGGACACGTTCCTGCCCGCGGCCGAGCAGCTCCTCGCGCCGCTGGAGCGCGGGGGTGGGGCGCTCCGCTCGACCCTGGCGGCGTTCCTCGACGCGGAGTCCTCGGTGGCGGAGACGGCCGCGGTGCTCGGGGTGCACCGGAACACCGTGGCGGACCGGATCGACCGGGTGCAGCGGCTGCTCGGGGTGGACCTCGGCGACCCGGAGACCCGGCTCGCGCTGCACCTGGCGACGCGGGCGCTCGGCGGGGCGTAGCGCCGGGCGCGGGCCGTCGGCGTGCGGCTCCGTGTCGGGTCGAACCACGGATCCGACGTCGAATCAGGCGCGCGCACTGGTTCGATGTCGGGAACGTGTTTCGATGCCGGCGACGGCGGGCCGCGATGCGCACTCCGTCGTCGCCACGCTGTACCCGCTGCGCGGCGTTCGGCACCATGAAGGGCATGAGGAGCCGCACCGTCGCGGCCACGGTCGTCGTGGTGGTGCTCGTCGCGCTCACCGGGTGCACGCGGCAGCAGACCGCGTTCGACGGCGTCGCGCGGGCGGCCTGCGAGTCGAAGGTCGGGCCGGCGATCGTCGCGTGGTGGCGGGACGAGTACGGGATGACCCCGTGGAAGGTCGTCGACACCCGCTCGACGGGCGTCGAGCAGGGTCCGGCCGGACAGAGCGGGACGGCATCGGCCTCCGTGACGGGCGAGTCGTCCGTGCAGCGCGAGGAGCGGGGGACGGTGACGGAACCGGTCGCGTGGTCGTGCTCGGCGCAGACCTCGGCCGACGACCCCTCGACGGTGACAGCGACGATCCAGGAGGTCACGCTGCGCTCGCGCGGCCGGTCGTGACCTCGACCGCCCGTCCGACCCGATCCTCGCCTGCAGCACCGACAGGTATGTGGAATACGTGAGGTCCGGCCATCCGCACTGCTACCGTCGCCGCCATGACGAGCGAAACTGAGCTTCGAGCACTCGCGCAGTCCATCGGGGAACACGCGGTCGCATCATTCGGGCGCGACCGACTCAGCGCGCTGTCCGTGACACTCGACGCTGCCGACCTGACCGCGACGGTGAGCGCGGCGCTGGTCCACGAGACGACGGGGGCGATGCTGGACGTTGCCAACGCGTTCGCGCAGCTCGAAGCGCTGTTCCTCCACGATGCGGTCCTCCGCCTCCGCTTCGTCGATGTCGACACGATCCGAACCGCACCTGTGACGTCCCGGCCGAGCTACGCGATGGTCTGACGTGCCGCAGACACAGAACTTGACGGCTCCGACGGACTGCCTTTCTCGTGCCGCATGTCACGACGCTGCTGCCCAGCTGCTCGACGAGCGGGGCGAGGAGTGGGCAGCGGTTGCGTACTTCTACGCCTCGTACCACCGCGTGCGGGCGGCGATCCTGGTCGATCCGGTCTTCGACTCGCTGGTCGATCTCCCGAAGGTCGATCCGCGCATCTCCGTGCAGCACCGCGAGACCAGCCGGCACGAAGGTCGCATCCTCGGCGGAAGGCGCGACATAGGGGTCAACGACCTCGTCCGGACGCTCTACCATCCGATCTACGCCGAGTACCTCGTGCTGCACGATGCGAGCGTGAAGGTGCGCTACGGCAGGGGCATCTCTGCCGATCGACTTGCCGGTGTCCGGGCCTGTTGGTCGAGGGTCAAGCACCAGTACGACGCTGGCGCACTCGTCTGGCGAGGTCGACAGGACTGAGCCTTACCGCGTCAGCCGGGCCAGGACTCCTGCGACCACGAGCCGTCGGCCTGGCGCTCGTAGGCGAGCCGGTTGCTCGCGGCATCGGTCGCGCCCCGCCAGAACAGCATCCGCACCGGCGTGAGCGCGAACCCGGCCCACGTCGACGGCGGTTCCAGGTTCGCGCCCGGCCGCTCGTGCTCGAACGCCGCCCAGAGCTCCTGCCGTCGTGCGGGGGTGTCGGCCGCGGCCTCGTGGTCGTTCACCCACGCCAGCACCTGCAGGTACCGGGTCCTGGCGGCGTACGCGGCGCGGGCCTCGGCGTCGGTCACGGGTGCAACGTCCCCGACGACCACGAGCTGCCGTGCGGCCTCGGGCCAGACGAGGGTGACGGCGGCGCGGGGGAGTGCGGCGAGCTCGGCGGCCTTCCGGCTCCGGCTGTCGGTGTGGAAGTGCAGGCGCTCCCCGTCGAAGCGCGACAGCAGCACGGTCCGGGCTGAGGGGTAGCCGTCGAGGCCGAGCGTGGACAGGGTCATCGTCGGGCCGGGGCCGTCCTCGGCCGACGGCAGCCACGACGCCGCCAGCACGAGCGGGTCGGCCGGGGCGGCGGCAGCGTCGTCCTGCGCGGCCGCCTGCCCCGGCAGGACGGTCACGGCACCGCCACCACGTCCGCCGCGAGCGGACCAGCAGGAGCGGAAGCGGAAGCGGAACCGGAACCCGCACCCGCGCTTGCACCCGCGCCGGCACCACCCGCGGCGGCACCACCGGCGCCGGCTCCTTCCGCGCCGGCGCCGATCGTAGGCTTCGCGACCGCCGGGTCGAACCGGGCGATCTCG
>CAJYIG010000357.1 GCA_913774725.1 uncultured Curtobacterium sp.
TCGGTGTCGTAGGGGACGGTGATGTCCACGAGGACGCGGGACCACCCCTGTGAGAGGTTGCCGACGCGCAGGATCTGTCCGTTCGGCACGAACCAGAGGATGCCGTTCACGTCGCGGATCTGCATGACGCGCAGACCGACGTTCTCGACGACGCCAGTGGCCGGCCCGGTGTCGACGACATCGCCGACACCGGCCTGGTCCTCGAGGATCATGAAGATGCCGGAGAGCAGGTCCTTCACGATGCTCTGCGCGCCCACCGCCAGCCCGGCGGCGATCAGGGAGGCGCCGCCCACGATGCCGACGGCTGCGCCCTTCCAGACCGCGGGGACGATGACGATCAGCGCGATGACCACGACGACCACGGTCGCCAGGTTCTCGAGCACGCTGCCGAGCGTTCGCGTCCGTTGCACCACGCGGGCGGTCTGCACCGGTGACGCGATGAGTGCCTGGGTGTCGTCGACGTTCTGACGACGCTTCGCGCCGTTCACCACCTGGTCGACGATCCCCTTGATCACGCGACGCAGGATCAGCCGCACGAGGATCGCGGCGATGATCGTGATGACGATCGTGATCGGGATCTGCCAGGTGTCGACGAACTGGGTGAAGGCGTTCGACGCCCACTTCGAGACGTCGTCGGTCGTGTTCGCTGCCGAGTTCATGATCCGAACGATGCTAGAGGGCGGGGCCTCGGTGACCCTTGAGGATCACCGAGGCCCCGCCCCTGCGTGGTCGTCCGACCGGTGTCAGGCGTCGGCCGCCTGCACCCGCAGCGCACGCTCGGTACCCGCGAGGTTCTCGGTGACGATGCGGCGGAGCGCAGGCGTCTCCGGGTGTGCCTCGAGCCATGCGTTCGCGGCGTCGCGGAGCTCGACCGACGCGAGCGGCGCCGGGTAGAGGCCGCTGACGATCGTGTCGGCGATGTGGTAGCTCCGCTCGGCCCAGATGCGGGTCAGCACGTCGAAGTACTTCGACACGAGCCCCTCGAGCACGACCGGGCTGTTGGTGTGCTGGAACCCGACCGTGGTCTGCCGGACGATCGCGTTCGGCGCCTCGGACGAGTCGACGAGCGACGAGAACGCCGCGAGCTTGCCCTCGGCGGTCGGGATCGTCGCGCGCGCCCGAGCGGCGGCCTGCTCACCCGAGGCCGTCTTGTCGGCCGCGAGCTCGGCGTCGACCTCGGCGTCACCGGCGGCACCCGCGAGCACGAGGCCCTCGAGCAGCTCCCAGCGCAGGTCGGTGTCGATCTCCAGGCCCTGCAGCGTGACGGAACCGTCGCGCAGGCCCTGCAGCGTCGCCACGTGCTCCGGCGTCGACGCGATCTGCGCGAAGAACTTCACGAACTGGAACTGGGCGTCGGACCCGGCCTCGGCCGAGGACGCCAGCTGCCAGAGGGTGTCGCCGACGGTGCGGACCGTGGCGTCGACCTTCGCCGGCGCGACGTAGCTGCGCGCGGTCAGGAGGAGCTGCGACAGCGTCGTGCGGATCGTCGTCGACTCGGTCTCGGTCGCGATGTTGCCGAGCACCAGGCGGACGTAGTCGCTCGCGGGCGACTCGGCGTCGCGCGTGGCGTCCCACATCGCACCCCAGACGATCGAGCGGGCCAGCGGGTTCGCGATCGAGGCGAGGTGCTCGATCGCGGTGCGGCGGGACTGCTCGTCGAGACGGATCTTGGCGTACGCCAGGTCGTCGTCGTTGAGGAGCACGAGGTCGCCGCGGTGCACGCCGACGAGCTCGGGGACCTCGGTGCGGGCGCCGTCGACGTCGATCTCGACGCGGTGCGTGCGCTCGAGCTTGCCGCCAGCCGATGCGGTGTCGGCACCGAACGGAGCCGACTCGTCCGCCGTGAACCCGTAGACGCCGATCGCCAGGCGGTGCGGGCGGAGCGTCGGGTGGTCGGCGGGAGCCTCCTGCAACACGGCGAACGAGGTGATCACACCGGACTCGTCGACCTCGATCTCGGGGCGCAGCGTGTTCACGCCGGCGGTCTCGAGCCACAGCCCCGACCACTCGGACAGGTCGCGACCGCTGGTCGCCTCGAGCTCGACGAGCAGGTCACGGAGCTCGGTGTTCGAGTGGTGGTGCTTCTTGAAGTACGCCGAGACGCCCGCGAAGAACGCGTCGATGCCGACCCAGGCCACGAGCTGCTTGAGGACGGAACCGCCCTTGGCGTACGTGATGCCGTCGAAGTTGACCTGGACGTCCTCGAGGTCGTTGATCGTCGCGACGATCGGGTGCGTCGAGGGGAGCTGGTCCTGGCGGTAGGCCCAGGACTTCTCCATCGCCTGGAACGTGGTCCACGCCTCGGTCCACTCGGTGGCCTCGGCCGTGGCGATGGTCGACGCCCACTCGGCGAACGACTCGTTCAGCCACAGGTCGTTCCACCACTTCATGGTGACGAGGTCGCCGAACCACATGTGCGCGAGCTCGTGCAGGATCGTGACGACCCGGCGCTCCTTGATGGCATCGGTGACCTTGGACCGGAACACGTAGGTCTCGGTGAACGTCACGCAGCCGGCGTTCTCCATCGCGCCGGCGTTGAACTCCGGCACGAAGAGCTGGTCGTACTTCTCGAACGGGTACGGGACGTCGAACTTCTCCTCGTAGTAGGCGAAGCCCTTCTTCGTCGTCTCGAAGACGTACTCGGGGTCGAGGTACTCGGCGAGCGAGCGGCGCGCGAACACGCCGAGCGGGATGGTCCGGCCGTCGCGGCTCGTGAGTTCGTCGCGCACGACCTCGTACGGGCCGGCGACGAGCGCGGTGATGTAGCTCGAGATCTTCGCGGTCGGGGTGAACGACCAGGTCGCCACCTCGCCGTCGACGTGGGGCTCGGGGGTCGGGGAGTTCGAGACGACCTGCCAGCGGGCGGGTGCGGTCACGGTGAAGGTGAACTCGGCCTTGAGGTCGGGCTGCTCGAACACCGCGAACATGCGCCGTGAGTCCGGGACCTCGAACTGGGAGTACAGGTAGACCTCGTCGTCGACGGGGTCGACGAAGCGGTGCAGGCCCTCGCCCGTGTTCGTGTACATCGCGTCGGCGACCACGACGAGCTCGTTCTGCTCCTGCAGGTCGTCGAGCTGGATCCGGACGCCGTCGTTCACGGCCGCGACGTCGAGCGCCGTGCCGTTCAGCGTGACCGAGTGCACGGTCTTCGTGATCGCGTCGATGAAGGTCGAGGCACCGGGCGTCGCGGTGAACCGGACGCGCGTGGTGCTGCCGAAGGTCTCGGCACCGCGGGTCAGGTCCAGTTCGACGTCGTACGTCTGCACGTCGACGATCGCGGCGCGTTCCTGGGCTTCGGTTCTGGTGAGGTTCTCTCCGGGCACGGACGCTCCAACTTCGCTTGCGGCGCGGACGATCGAGGTCCGCGGTGAGGGGATCCCGGCAGGCGTCGTGCGCCGTCGGGACGATGGGATCAGCCTAGCGAGCGCGCGTACGCTCGCAGCGTGACCGAGACGACTGTGGACAACACCGAGACCGCCCGCACCGCTGTGGAGTTCTGGTTCGACCCGAACTGCCCGTGGGCCTGGATGACCAGCCGCTGGGTCGGCGAGGTCGAGCGGCAGCGCCCGATCGACGTGACCTGGCGGGTGATGAGCCTGTTCGTCCTGAACGAGGACCAGGACATCCCCGAGGAGTACCGGGAGCGCATCCACAAGGGGCAGCTCTACCCGCGCATCGTGACCGCCGCGCTGCTCCGCCACGGCCAGGAGGTCGTCAAGCCGCTGTACGACGCGCTCGGCGAGCACGTCCACCACCGCCAGGAGTCCGACCCCGACCAGGTCGTGCCCGCCGTCCTCCGCGAGCTCGACCTCGACGAGGACCTGCTCGAGTACGCCTGGACCGACGAAGTCGACCAGGCCGTCCGCGCGAGCCACCAGGACGGCATCGACCGCGTCGGTCAGGACGTCGGCACCCCGGTCATCGCCGTCGAGGGGACCGCCTTCTTCGGCCCCGTCATCTCGCCGGCCCCGAAGGGCCAGGAGGCGCTCGACCTGTGGGACGGCGTCGTGGCGGTGGCGAAGTACCCCGGCTTCTTCGAGCTCAAGCGTTCGCGGACGGTCGGCCCGATCTTCGACACGGTCGCGTAGACCGGCCCGCGTCGCGGGCGCGACCAGCGGGCGGACGGGAGGCACGGTGCGGCGCCGCCCCGGACCTCCTGTCTGCTACGGTGCTGACCGAACGCTGAAACATCACGAGCACGGGGGTCTCGATGGGGGAGCAGTACCGGGTCGACCGGGGGATGACCGAACGGACGGTCGCGGGCGTCCGCGACGCGGCGTCCGACCTCGCCGAACGGGCAGCGGCCCTGACCGAGGCGCTCGACGCCGTCACCTCAGCTGCGAGCGGTTCGGACGTCATCGCCTCGGCCGTCGCGTCCTTCGCCGCTGCGCGGTCGGCCACCGCACCGCGGATCGGCGCGCACCTCGCAGCGGTGAGTGCGGTCGGCCGGGTCGCCCTGGCCGCGGTGGACGAAGCAGACACGGAG
>CAJYIG010000358.1 GCA_913774725.1 uncultured Curtobacterium sp.
GAGCAGAAGCGCAAGATCATCGGGCGCGAGTTCATCCGCACGTTCGAGGCGGCGGCAGAGGCCCTCGTGCTCGAGGCCCGCGCGGACGCAGCGGCCTCGGACTCCGATGCCGGTGAGGTCGAGTTCCTCGTCCAGGGCACGCTCTACCCCGACGTCGTCGAGTCCGGCGGCGGTGCCGGCACGGCGAACATCAAGTCGCACCACAACGTCGGCGGTCTGCCCGAGGACATGACGTTCGAGCTCGTCGAGCCGCTGCGCACCCTGTTCAAGGACGAGGTCCGTGCCGTCGGTCGCGAGCTCGGGCTGCCCGAGGTCATCGTCGGCCGCCAGCCGTTCCCAGGCCCGGGCCTCGGCATCCGCATCGTCGGCGAGGTCACGAAGGACCGCCTCGAGCTGCTCCGTGCGGCGGACAAGATCGCGCGTGAGGAACTCACCGCGGCCGGCCTCGACGAGGAGATCTGGCAGTGCCCGGTCGTCCTGCTCGCCGACGTCCGCTCCGTGGGCGTCCAGGGTGACGGCCGCACCTACGGCCACCCCATCGTGCTCCGTCCGGTGTCCTCCGAGGACGCCATGACGGCCGACTGGACGCGCCTGCCGTACGACACCCTGGCGAAGATCTCGAACCGCATCACGAACGAGGTCCCCGACGTGAACCGCGTCGTGCTCGACGTCACGAGCAAGCCGCCGGGGACGATCGAGTGGGAGTAGTCGCTCCCTGACGCCCGAGGGCCCGGTACGCGCTGCGTGCCGGGCCCTCGTCGCGTCCGCCCTCGTCGCGTCCGCCCTCGTCGCGTCAGGGCGTCGCGGTGGGCGCACGACATGCCGCCGCCGATCGTTCCGGTCGCACGACGTGCCGTCGGCGCCGAAGTCGAGCGGCAAGTCGTGTGACGAGAGCGGCGCGGTACGAGGCGACCTACCGCGGACGGTGGGGCCTCCCGGGGGACGGGCGCCGAGCACCGGCCCCGGGGACGACGAAGGGCCCCGGCGCGTGCCGGGGCCCTTCGGTCGATCGGGTGCGTGCTACTCGCGGTTGCTCGCGAGCAGGGCGAGGATGCGCAGGATCTCGATGTACAGCCACACCAGGGTGACGATGAGGCCGAACGCCGCGGTCCACGCGTAGATCCGCGGGGCGCCGCGCTGGACACCGGTCTTGATCTGGTCGAAGTCGAGGATCAGCGAGTACGCCGCCATGAGGACCACGAAGACGCCGATCAGGACACCCCACGGGATGCCGAACAGGAAGCTCGGCTCGCTGCGGAGGCCCTGCGCCCCCGAGGTCACGCCCGTGAACATCAGGACGAGGTTGACCAGCGAGAAGGCCAGGTACCCGACCATCGCGATGAGGAAGAACCGCGTCAACTTGGGGGTGGCGCGGACCTTGCCCGACGAGAACAGCAGCAGCGTCACGGCGAAGACGCCGAGTGTGCCGAACACCGCCTGCGCGACGATGCCGTCGGACTGCGCGTTGAACGCGGCGGAGATGCCACCGACGAACAGGCCCTCGAAGAACGCGTACGCCAGGACGAGCCCCGGCGACGGCTTCTTCTTGAACGTGTTGACGAGCGCCAGAACGAAACCGACGATCGCGCCGACGATCCAGACGATCGGCGGCAGGTTCCAGCCGGCGACGGCACCGACGAGGAGCACGCCGAACGCGAGGAGCGTCTTGACGATGGTGTCCTCGTACGACATGCGGTCGGTGTCGACCGGGCTCGCCGTCGGGCGGTCGTACATGTACTGCAGCTGCTCGGGCGTCATGCCGCCCTGCTGCGGGTACTGCCCCTGCTGCGGGGTGCGTCCCCAGCCCGCCTGCTGCTGACCAGCGCCGGCGCCCCAGGCGTTGCGGCCCTGGTCGTTGAAGGCGGGGGACTGGTCGAAACCGGGCTTGAAGGCCATGGTGTCCTCTTCCTCGGAGATTTACGTCCTCTCAGCCTAGGGGCGCTTCGTCGCGGAAGGCTGAGGATTCGCGGCGAGCGGAAGCGGGTCCTGGAGGGCCCGACACCGAGGAGCCTATGGGGACGGACTGCGTACGCGCCCCGAGGTCGTCGTGAACCAGCCGACCGCCGGACGGGCGCCGAGGAGCGGTGGTGGGGCGTGCCTCCCGGCCGGAGCCCACGGACGCAGTCCGGACCTGTGGGTACAGCCATGCGACCAGCGCGACCGAGATCACCATCAGCAGCAGCCAGGCGACGACCTTGGTCGGAGCCACCGGTCGCCAGCCGTCCGTCTGGTCCGGGTAGGTCCAGGCTCCGGCCCAGGTCGCGACGTCCTCCGCCGCCCAGATGAACAGCGCGACCAGGACCATCGCGACCAGGACCGGCATCCGCACCGTCGCGCGGTGCACCCGGACGTGCATCGTCGTGCGCGCGAACAGCGCCACGACCAGAGCGAGCAGCACGTACCGGGCGTCCCACACGAAGTGGTGGCCGAAGAAGTTCGCGTAGATCCCGGCGGCCACGACGACCAGGAGCCACTGTCGCGGCCAGCGGTCGAAGTGCAGGTCGAACAGCCGGACGACCCGGACCATGTACGAGCCGACGGCGCCGTACATGAACCCCGAGAACAGCGGGACGCCGGCGACCACGAGCCAGCCGTCGCTGCCGTACTGCCACGAGCCGACGTGGGTCTTGAAGACCTCCATCACGGTGCCGACGAGGTGGAAGACCAGCACCACGCGGAGTTCCCGCACGGTCTCGAGCCCGAACACGAGCATGCCGACCTGGATCGCCGCGGCGGACACCGTGAGCACGTCGTTGCGGGCGGTGAGCGGCACGGTCGCGTGCACCACGACCATCGTCGCGAGCAGCAGCGCCCCGAACGTGCACGCCCACGCCTGCTTCGCGCCGAACACCAGGAACTCGGTGACGGCGAGTCGGACCGGACGGTGGGGCTGGTGCCCGGCGTCGAGCAGTCGGCGTGCGGCGCGGTCGATGCGGGCTTCGACGGCGGTGGAGAGGTGTCGGACGGTCACGGAGCGACCCTCCGTGCGCCGGCTGGGAACAGGGGCCCCGGGCTGAACGGATGTGTCCACAGGCACACCTGCGGGACACCCGCCGGCAGGGCAGAGCCGCTACCGTTCGGCGCATGACCCGTGTGATCGCCCACCGAGGAGCCTCCGGCCACCGACCGGAGCACTCCCGGAGCGCCTACGAACTGGCCGTGGCGCTCGGTGCCGACGCCATCGAGCCCGACCTCGTGCCGACGAAGGACGGCGTGCTCGTGCTGCGCCACGAGAACGAGGTGTCCGGCACGACCGACGTCGCCGACCACCCCGAGTTCGCGCACCTGCGGACGACGAAGACCGTCGACGGGCAGCGCGTCACGGGCTGGTTCACCGAGGACTTCACGTGGGACGAACTCCGCACGCTCCGGGTACGCGAGCGGCTGCCCCAGCTGCGTCCGGCCTCCGCCGCGCACGACGGCGAGGAGGGGGTGCTCCGGCTCGAGGACCTGCTCGGCATCCTCGACGCGGCCCCGCGACCGGTCGGGCTCGTCGCCGAGGTCAAGCACGCGCACCACTTCGAGCAGGCCGGGTTCCCGATGGCGCCGCTGCTCGACGACGTGCTCGGCGACGCCGGGTGGCGCGGTGACGACCGGCTGACGGTCGAGTCGTTCGAGAAGACGGTGCTCCGCCAGCTCGGCTCGCTCGGCACGGGTGGTCGGCTCGTGTACCTCCAGGAGGCCCGTGGCAGCGCCGCGGACGAGGTCGCCGCCCACGGGTCGGCGGCTCCCTCGTGGGCGTCGGAGCGCACGGACGCCGCGTTGGCCGGGTTCGCCGCGGAGTTCCACGGGATCAGCGTCGACCTGAAGACCCTGATGGCCGGGGCGGACAGCGTCGCCGTCGACGACCCGCGGCCGGTCCGCAGCGTCATCGTCGAGCGGGCGCACGCCGCGGGCCTCGCCGTCTACACCTGGACGCTCCGGCCGGAGAACCGGTTCCTGCCGGCGCCGCTGCGGCGCGGGGGAGACGTGGCGGCGCACGGCGACTGGGAGCGATGGTTCACCTCGGTCGTGCGGACGGGGGTCGACGGGGTGTTCGCGGACCACCCGGACCTGGCGGTGCGGGCGCGGTCACTCGTCGTCGGCGGCGGCGACGCCTGACCCGTCAGCTCCGCTCGTCCGCCCGCGACCGGGGCAGAGTCGCTGCACCGCCGCGGTCCCCTCGGTCGGTCCGCCACGTGGCGATCGCAGCAGCGGCAGCCGCCGAGACCGCGATCAGCAGGCGGAGGGACGGGAGGGGCGCCCAGGCGTGCGACCAGTACGTCTCGAGCAGCCAGACGCAGAGCGCCGCAAGACCGCCGGCGAGCAGTGCGTGTGCGACGACGTGCACGCCGCGTCGGGCGGAGATCCGGGCGAGCGCCCAGCCGAGTGCGTACGTGCACGGGAGCGCCACGATCCCCCCGCCGACGGTCACGAGCCCCGCGACGACGGCGAGGAGGAAGGCGGTGAGGGCGAGCGCGGCCAGGCCCTCGGGTCTCCCGATGCCCCCGTCGGCGAGGAAGGACCAGCCGACCCCGAGCGTGATGGTCACGGGCGTCGTGACGAACGCCATCCAGACCCAGCTCCGCTCGACGAGCTCGACGGCGTCACCCGCGGTCCACGTCCTCATGTCCGACAGCATGTCCGCCGTCCGACCCGACCCCGGTCCCGGTGGATCGGAGTGTGTCCCGCGGCCCACGTCTCACAGCCGCTGCGCCTGTCGGAGGGCGCGCCTAGACTGACCCGGTCATGACGATCGTGCTCGACCCCTTCGACCAGTCCCCCGAGCCGGGAACGGGCAACCGCGCCGGCGGGTACGACGACCCGTTCACCGCGGGTCTCAACCCCCAGCAGAAGGAAGCCGTCGAGTACCGCGGCGAGTCCCTGCTCATCGTGGCCGGTGCCGGGTCGGGCAAGACGAGCGTGCTCACCCGACGCATCGCCCTGCTGCTGGCGAACCGCGAGGCCTGGCCGTCGCAGATCCTCGCGATCACCTTCACGAACAAGGCCGCCGCCGAGATGCGCGAGCGCGTGCAGGCCCTCGTCGGCCAGGCTGCCGAGGGCATGTGGATCTCGACGTTCCACTCGGCGTGCGTGCGGATCCTCCGTCGCGAAGCGGAGCGGTTCGGGTTCCCGCAGTCGTTCACCATCTACGACTCCGCTGACTCCCGCGCGCTCCTCAAGCGGATCATCAAGGAGCTCGAGGCAGACTCGCTCGGGCTGACCGTCGGGGCTGCGGCGTCGAAGATCTCGAAGCTCAAGAACGAGCTGCAGGAC
>CAJYIG010000359.1 GCA_913774725.1 uncultured Curtobacterium sp.
CCGTCTCCTCGACCTGCCCGGGTCGGGCGTCGTGCGTGGCCAGGGCAGCCCCGACGGTCTCGGTCGCGATCGGGGTCGGCGGCTCCCAGGACACCACCCGCAGGGTCTCCGGGGTGAGCAGGTTCTCGACGGGGACGTCGAGTTCCTCGGCGCGTGCGACGACGGCGGCCCGTGCTGCCTTGTAGCGGAGGTCCGCCTCGGGGTTGCGGTCCGCCCAGGCGCGGGGCGGCGGGAGTGTGGCCTCGCCGGTGCCGCGGAGCTTCGGCAGGTCGTCGGTGGTGCGGCCGTCGTCGACGGCGGCCCACCACCGGTCGAGTTCGGAGCGGCTCGCTCGCCCGGTGAAGGCCTTGACCGCGCCGAGCTCGGACTTCGAGGTCGGGTTCGCCGCGGCGGCCGCGACGATCGCCGAGTCGGGGATGATGCGACCCGGGGCGGTGTCGACCTCGCGTGCGTACGCGTCGCGGGCGGTCCAGAGCGACCGGGCGATCGCGAGGGCCCGGGCGCCGCGGAGCGCGTGCATGCCGGAGAGACGGCGCCACGGTTCGGCCTTCGGCGGCTTCGGGGCGCGGGTCAGGACGGCGGCGAACTCCTCGGCGGCGATCCGGGACTTGCCGGCGGCGTCGAGCACCGCGGCGAGGGCGTCCCGCAGGTCCGGCAGCAGCTCGACGTCGAGCGCGGCGTAGACGAGCCAGGCCTGGGGCAGCGGGCGGGTCGACCAGTCGGCGGCGGAGTGCGCCTTGGCGAGGGTGATGCCGAGGAGCTGCTCGACCACCGCGCCGAGACCGACGCGAGGGAACCCGGCGATCCGGGCACCGAGCTCGGTGTCGAAGATGCGCGTCGGCACGAGACCGACCTCCTGCAGGCAGGGCAGGTCCTGCGACGCGGCGTGGAACAGCCACTCCTCGTCGACGATCGCCTCCTGCAGCTCCGCGAAGTCGCCGATCGCGATCGGGTCGAACAGGAACGCGCCGGCACCCCGGCGGAAGACCTGGATGAGGTAGGCGCGCTGCGAGTACCGGTAGCCGCTCGCGCGCTCCGCGTCGACCGCGACCGGGCCGTGCCCTGTGGCGATCGCGGCGACCGCGCGCAGGTACTCGTCGCGGGCCTCGATCACGCGGACGGTGGCGTGCGAGTCCTCGAACGCCGGGTCGGCCGGGCTGGCGGGGTCGGTCACTTCGTGGTCCTCCTCGGAGCCAGCAGGGTCACGCCGTCCGACGCCGGCGGGAGCCCCGCGAGCATCGCGACGATCTCCTCCCAGGCCTCGACGTGCGCGGTCAGGTCCTCGTCGCGGGGCGTCCACGAGGCCCGGAGCTCGAGCTGTGCGCCGTCGCCCTGGGCCGCGAGGTCGCCGTAGCCGCGCGAGATGATCTTGGTCGCCGTGCCCGACGCCCGGTCGTACGTCGCCCCGTGGGCCGCGAGCGCGTCGACGAGCCAACTCCAGGTCACGTCGGCGACGAACTCGTCCACGCCGATCTCCGGTTCGAGCGGTGCCTGGGCGAACGTCACGACGCGGAACGCGCCGCCCCAGCCCTCGGGCTCGTCGGGGTCGTACAGCGCGATGAAGCGACCGGTCCCGAGGTCGGAGTCGATGCCGTGCACTGCGCCCGACACGTCCGCCGCGAGGGCGATCGACCAGGGCGCTATCCGCGACGGCGAGGGGATCTCCGTCACCGTGGTCTCGGTGCGGGTCCGGCCCGATGCGACGAACGCGCGCAGGCGTTCGAAGGCCTCGGGCTCTCGGGATTCGGACACGCTTGCAGACTAGGCTCCGGACCATGTCCCGATCAGCGCGACCCGCCGAGGACGTCGTCCAGGAGACCGCACGATCGGCCGGGTTCGTCGCCCTCGGCGCGGGCATCGCCGCAGCAGCGGTGGCCACCGCGGTCATCGGCGGCTTCGTCGCCGCCGTCGCCCGAGCGGTCGTCACGCCCGACCGGAAACGCGTCGAGCGGGTCCCGATCCACGCCGTCGATCCCGGACGCATGACCGTGACCCTCGAACGGACGGCCGACACCGAGCTGCAGGGCCGCTACAGCCTGTGGTTCGGCGGCGGCACCGGACATATGCGGGTCGGCGAGGTGCTCGGCACGACGGACACGACCGTCACGCGTCGCATCATCGCGATCGACGCCGGCGACCCGACCGCTGCTCGACGCGGACGCTGGGGCGGCTGGTTCTACCTGACGCCAGGCGAGCTCGACGTCCCGGTCGAGGACGTCGACATCCCGACCCCGAACGGCCCCGCACCGGCGTGGGTCGTCCGCGCCGACGACCCGGACGCGCCCTGGGCGGTGCTCGTGCACGGCCGTGGGGTCACCCGCGCCGAGACGATCCGCGCCGTCCCGGTATTCCGGGCCGCCGGGTACTCGGTCGTGCTCGCGTCGTGGCGGAACGACGGCGTCGCCCCGCGCAGCGACGACGGTCGCTACGGGCTCGGCAGCACCGAGTGGGAGGACGTCGACGGTGTCCTCCGCTGGCTCGCCGCGCAGCAGGCGCGGAGCGTCGTGCTCATGGGGTGGTCGATGGGCGGCGCGGTCGTCCTGCAGACACTCGTCCGGTCGCGCTTCGCCGGTCTCGTCGACGGGATCGTGCTCGAGTCGCCGGTCGTCGACTGGTACGCCGTGCTCAAGTCGCAGAGCCGGGTCCTGAAGCTGCCGCGCCCGGTGCGCAAGATCGCCCAGCGCATCCTCCGCACGCCCGTGCTGCACCACGTCGCCGGGCTGCACCACCCGGTGGACCTGCGGGAGCTCGACATGGTCGCCCGGGCCGACGAGCTGTCGGTGCCGATCCTCATCCTGCACAGCGACGACGACGGGTTCGTGCCGTCCTCGGCGTCGCACGAACTGGCGCGGGTCCGTCCCGACATCGTGCGGCTCGAGGTGCAGACGACCGCGCGGCACACGAAGCTCTGGAACCACGACGCCGACTGGTTCGACGCGAGGATCCTCGCGTGGCTGACCGAGGTGGTGCAGCCGACGGACGCGACCAGCGCCCGGTAGACGCGACTGCAGACGGCCTGGAGGCACGGTGCCAGCTGGCACCGTGCCTTCCGTCCGTCCCGGGTCAGCTCCTGTCTTCGCCCTGATCGTCCGCGGGTCGTAGCGCGATCGTCGTCGCGAGGACCGCCGTGCGGTCCGGCGTGAACGCGACGGTCACCACCGCCCCGGGAACGTCGAGCGCACAGAAGGGGAGGTCGTCAGCGCCGAAGCGGGACACCGCGGCGACGAAGGACCCGAGGTCGAGGACCGTGGAGCCCCGCTCGGCGGCCAGCCCGTACTTGATCGCGAACGTCTGCGCGGTCGATCGAGCGCCCTGCTCGAAGAGCCTGACGCGATCGTCGGGTGCGATGAGTCGGACGAGTTCGAGCGCCCGGTCCGCACCGGGTGCTGCGGAGGCTCTGAGGAGCGTCGCGAGTTCGTCGGCGCCGATGGTCTCGACCCCGGCGGATCGGTCGGTGACCGTGGCGGACAGGAACGTTCCGTCCGTTGCCCGGAGCAGGATCGTGACGAGCTCGTCGCCGAAGTCGACCTGCCGGACGAGGACCGGTTCGTCCCCGAGCGCGTCGAGGGGCGCCACGAGGGCATCGTTGCCGGGCTCGCCCGCTCGTCTGCTCCGGCGGAGCGCGCGAGCGAGTGCAGCGGCGGGGGCGTCGTACGCGAGCACATCGGTGCCGTCCGGGACAGCGGCCAGGACCTCGTGGGCACGGTCGGGGACGCCGAGGCATCTGGGGAGAGTGAGGCGGAGCAGTGGCACGCTCGTGCCCGGGGTCGTCACGTCAGGCCTTCACGAGGATGTGGGGATCAGCCGTCGCGTGACGGGCGTGGCCGTGCCGACTACCGAACACCGTGACCTCCGTCGCGCTCGTCCGCGGCGCGGATGAGCTGGTCCCGCCGGGGGAGTTCGGTCGGCATCTCCGTCGTGAACCACGGGAGCTCGACGGAGTCGATCCGGCCGTCGAGCATCCACACGAGGACCTCACCCGCGAGCGGTGCCTGGTCGGTGCGGTAGGCCAGTGATCCCGGGAGGGGACCGTCGGGGAAGTCGGTTCGGGGCGTCTCCTCGAGCACGACGTCCCAGATCCGCGGAGCTGTCTCGTGGACGGCCCGCACCGCCTCGGCCTGCAGTCGGAGCTCCGCCGTTCCCGGCGCGGGGAGCGTGTCGAGGAACGCGAGCAGGAGCGACTGGACGCGGTGCGCCGCGAGGTCAGCGTCTCGAGTGCCGATCGACGGCACTGCGACCTCCGGACCGAACAGCCGCTCGAACGCTTCCGAGACACCGATGACCGAGGGATCGAGGACCACGGTGGCCTCGCCGCTGTCGAAGAAGTCGATGCGGAGGACCGCCTGGGCGGGGTCGGCCGCGGCGCCGAGCGGGACGCCGAAGAACTCGCCGTCGATCAGTTGATCGTTGTCGCGGACGAGCGTCAGCATCTCGTCGTGTGAGAACCACAGGCCAGGTGGCGGTGCTGCTCTGCGACGACGGTCCCACTCGTGCACGTTCACGGGCGATCCCGAGCGCATGACGATGTCGAGCTCGGTGACGAGCCACCGGAGCGGTGGGACGGTCAGCGATGTGAAGACGTCGTGGAACGCGGGGAGCAGGTGTTCGTCCGACGGCCGTGTCCGGAAGGACAGGAACTCGCTGTCAGTATCTGGACGGTGGAGCCAGATGGCAGGGCCCCCGCCCGGCATGATGATGATCCTGGTCGGCGGCGTCTCCGGCCCGTTGTAGTGCCACGACTCGAACTCCGGGTGCGGTCCGGCGGTCAGACGCGAGCCGTCGGAGAACGTCATCGTCAGCGTCGATCCCGCGGCGTGCGCCTCGGTGACCAGAAGCGTGTGCAGGCGGAGAGCCGGCACCAGCCCCGCCTTGTCGCCCTCCGGATCGATCATCGTTGCGGTGTCCGGTGACACACCGAGGGAGAACGGACACTCGAGGATGACAGTGGCGCCGTTGGAGAGCAGAAGTCGGAGCGAGTAGTCGACCCAGATGGCGTCGATTGTTTCTCCGACGAGGAGCAGGGGGACGTCCTCGACGGCCAGACCCGGCGTGCTCTGATCGGTGCCGTGGACCTTCGCCATGTCGTCTCCCCCCCCGATGACTCCTCGATCTTGGCACGGCAGGAGCGAGGATGACCAGCGAGAGAAATGTCGCGTACGCACGGCCTGAC
>CAJYIG010000360.1 GCA_913774725.1 uncultured Curtobacterium sp.
CGCGGGGCGACCTCGCGTGGATCGGCCTGCTCCGACCCGACCCGTCCGAGCTCGCGGCCGTCGCGACCGAGTTCGACCTGCACGAGAACGCCGTGGAGGACGCCCGCAAGGGGCACCAGCGGGCGAAGCTCGAACGGTACGGCGACACCCTGTTCCTCGTCCTCCGGCCCGCCTGGTACGACCGCTCCGCGGAGGAGGTCCGCTTCGGCGAGGTGCACCTCTTCGTCGGCGACCGGTTCGTGGTGAGCGTCCGGCACGCCGAGGAGCCCGACCTCGCCGCCGTGCGCTGCCGGGTCGAGGCGGACCCGGAGTTCCTCGCCATGGGGTCCGAGGCCGTCACCGCGGCCGTGCTCGACGAGATCGTGGACGGCTACGCCCCGGTGGTCGAGGTCATCCAGGACCAGGTCGACGCGATCGAGGACCAGCTCTTCGCGGGCCAGGTCGACCCCGGCGTCTCGAAGCGCATCTACAAGCTGCTCAGCGAGGTGCTCGGGTTCCAGCGTGCGACGGCGCCGGTGCCGGCGATGGTGCGCGGGCTGCTCCGGGGAGCCGAGAAGTACGGCGTCGACGACGAGGTGCAGCACCGGCTCCGCAACGTGCTCGACCACGCGCTGCGGGTGACCGAGCGCGTGGACTCGTTCCGGGCGCTGCTCGAGAACGCCCTGACGCTGCACTCGACCCTGGTGACGCAGGAGCAGAACGAGGCGATGCGCCGGATGACGAGCGCGTCGCTGGCGCAGGGCGAGGAGAGCCGGCAGCTGGCTCGGGCCGCACACCGTCAGGGCGAGGAGGTCAAGAAGATCTCGTCGTGGGCCGCGATCCTGTTCGCGCCGGGGCTCATCGCGGGCGTCTACGGCATGAACTTCGACCACATGCCGGAGCTGCACTGGGAGTACGGCTACCCGGTCGCGATCGTGGCGATGCTCGCCCTGGCGGGCATCCTCTGGCTGGTGTTCCGGAGGCGCAACTGGCTCTGACCCTCGCGCTGGCCGGATCGACGACGGGCCCGTCCCCCCGAGCGGGGTGACGGGCCCGTGCGCCGTCGAGCGGGAGCTGCTCAGCCGCGCCGACCGCGGGAGCTGCTCAGCCGCAGGACCGCAGCGCTGCGACGTTGCCGTCGAGCGATGCCGGGCCGCCGAGCAGCACCACGTGGTTCGCCCCGAACGAGTCGATGAAGTCGAGGGTGTCCTCGGGGATGCACCCGGGCTGCACGATGACGAGCGGCGAGCCGGTGACCGCGGCGAGGGGCGTGCCGGACAGTGCGTCCGGGAACTTCGTGCCCACCGCGACGTAGACGGTGTCGCTGTAGCCGCCGAACGGTGCGAAGACGTCCCACGACAGGTTCGCCGAGACGTCGAAGCGCGTCGCGCCCTCGTAGCGACCCGACCACTTGTCACCGGCCACGTCGTGCGCCACCGCGTCGCTCAGCGAGATCGCGCCGCCGACGGCCCACACCGACTCGACGCCGAGCGACCGCCGGACCGCAGCCGCGGCGGGGTCGGCCGTCCACCCGCCCGCGGTGATCATCAGCGGGACGTCGTCGTACGCGGCCGCGGCCCCCGCGGAGAGCGCGTCCGCGAAGCCGGTGCCGTTCGCCAGGTACATGCGCTCCGCGCCGCTCGTGCCCCACGTGTCGGTCGCGAGCTGTCGGGCGACCGCGTACCGGTCCGCCCCGGACACCCGACGGACGTCGGGGGCGAGGCTCCCGAGCTGCGTGAACACGTCGGCGGAGACCGAGGGCGGTCCGCCGACGACGACGATGCGGGCGGGAGCACGGGCGACGATCGCCCGGCGCACGACGTCGGGGATCGCGCTCGGGGTGACGAGCAGGAGCGGCGCGTGGTCGTGCGCGGCGACCGGTCCGGCCGTCAGCGCGTCGGGGAAGTTCTCGCCGTTGGCCACGTAGACCGTCCCGCCGGTGCCGGGGATCCGCCGGGCGACCGCCGCCGAGACGTCGTACCGGTTCCCGCCGTCGATGCGGGTCACGTCCCGGACGGGCTCCTGCAGGTCGATCACCATCCCGGTGGCGGACTGTCCAGGACGGACCGTCAGCGGCGTCGCGGCCGCGGGGCCGGTCGCCCAGCGTGAGCCGGCCCAGTAGCTCGTCGCCCAGCTGCCGTCGGCCGCGCTGAACCGCAGGACGTACCGCCCGGCGACGAGCCCGGTGATCGTCCACGACCCGTCGGACTGCTGGTCGGTGTCGGTGCCGCTCACCAGGACGGGGCGGCCACCGTGCTCGTCGAGCCGCCACGCGGTGACGACACCGGAGACGACGGGGTGGGAGGTGCCCGCCGGGTACTTCCACGTGCCGGCCACGGTCCCGGGGCTCGTCGCCGTGAAGGCACCGAGCCGGACGGTCTGCCCCGCGCCCACGACGACCTTCGTCGCCTCGCGCTGCGTCGGGGCGTCCGGGTACCAGGACTGCGCCACGGACCGCTGCTCGACGGACGGGTCCCGCAGCGACAACCAGTAGGTGCCCGCCGGCACGGTCGCGTCGAACGTCCCGCGCGCCGCCTGGTCGACCGACGTGACGACGTACCCGCTCCCGTCGACCACGTCGATCGTGGCGTTCGGGGGCGTGCCGTCACCGGCGAGGGTGACCTGACCGACGAGGTGCCCGTCGGTCGAGGCGGCGGTCGCGGTGGTCGGCAGCAGGACCGCGCCGACGAGCGCGGCCACGGCGGCGATCGCCGCGACGACCGGGCGCCCCCGCAGGACGCGCGAGGAGGCGCGCGGAGTCGGGGTCCGGCGCGGCACCCGGGCGTCGCGCGGCGTCGTGGCGCTGCGGGCCGTGGCGGCGGCAGCGGGGACGGTCGGGTCCGCCTCGTTCTGAGGATGCACAGCCGAATCGTAGGTGCGTGTGGGAGCGCTGCGCAGCCCCGGTCCGAGGGACACCCTCCGGCTGGCGCGCAGCCGACTGCCGTGCATAATGATCTGGCTCGGGATGTGAACGTGCACATCGAGGTGCCACGACCCCGGGCGGGAGAGAGCAACGATGGCGTCACCGCGGACACAGCAACCGCGCTCGCCCAGCATCCGCGACGTCGCGCGGGTCGCCGGCGTCTCGCACCAGACGGTGTCGCGCGTGCTCAACAACTCGGACGCGATCCGTGCCGAGACGAAGGACCGCGTGCTGGCCGCGATGGAGCAGCTGCAGTACCGGCCGAACCGGGCTGCTCGCGCCCTCGTCACCAGCCGGACCCACACGATCGGTGTGCTCACCGCCCAGCGCTCGCACTACGGTCCGGCCGCGACGATGCAGGCGATCGAGGACGCCGCCGTCACGCGCGGCTACTCGGTCACGACCGCGAACATCGCCGCCGCCACCGACGAGGCGGTCCGGGACGGCCTCGGGCACCTGCTCGACCAGGACGTCGACGGGATCATCGTCATCGCGCCGCAGCAGCGCGTCTTCGACCTCATCGAGGAGCTCGGCATGCGCACGCCCTACGTGGCGCTCCGCACGAGCGGCGGCGACGAGCGCTCGACGCTCTTCATCGACCAGATGGAGGGTGCCCGCCTGGCGACCGCGCACCTGCTCGACCTCGGGCACGAGTACGTGCGGCACCTGGCGGGACCGCAGGACTGGATCGAGGCCGAGGCCCGGATGCAGGGGTTCCTGCGCGAGATGTCCGACCGGGACATGCCGGTCGTCCCACCGATCCTGGGCGACTGGACCGCGGACTTCGGCTACCACGCCGGGCGTGAGCTCCTGCGGTACCGGGACTGCACCGCGATCTTCTGCTCGAACGACGCGATGGCGCTCGGGGTCATGCACGCGGCACGCTCCTACGGACTCGACGTCCCGGGCGACCTGTCGGTGGTCGGCTACGACGACATCCCCGAGGCGAAGCACCTCTGGCCGCCGCTGACCACGGTGGAGGTCGACTTCCCGGAGCTCGGTCGCCGCTGCGTGGAGCTGCTCCTGCCGTCCGAGGGCCACGCGCTCCGCCCGGTCGACCTCGTGCCGCAGCTCGTGGTGCGCGGATCGACGGGCGCGCCCCGGCGTCGCTGACGCGACCCCCGTCGGCGCGACGGGGCCGCACCGCTGACGCGACCACCCGTCGGCCTGGAGGCGCGTGGCGGCGCCGTCCCGCGCCTCCCGTCCGTCCGCCCTCGTCGCACGACGTGCCGCTCACCTCCGCCGCACGCGGCAGGTCGCGAGACCGGAGCACCCGCACGCGGCGCGTTCCGCGACCGGAACAGGAATCGACGGGCCGGCCGGACCGGGCTCGAGCGCACGCACCACCCCACCTCGGGGGGCGCCAGCGCGCGGATTCCGCCGGATCACGCGGGCCGTTACACAAACGCGACCGAACCGAATTGACAGCCGCGACGGGCCTGTGCGTAAATTACCTCCGTTCCGCCGATGTGAACGGTCACATGACCACCACACAGCACTCGTCCGAAGCGACGAGCGGCAGGACACCGGACGCGACAACGAGGTCCACGCAGGTGCTCCTGCGCCCCCGGTGCCGCACCTCACCACCCGAAGGACTGCCGCACCGCAGCGGCAGAAGGAGATGCACCGTGGCGTCAACCCCACAGGGACCGGACCTGGCCACCAGGTCCGTCACCAGCGCCGAGACCATCCTCGAGATGCGGTCGATCACCAAGGAGTTCCCTGGTGTCAAGGCGCTCTCGGACGTATCGCTCAGCGTCCGCGCCGGCGAGATCCACGCGATCTGCGGCGAGAACGGCGCCGGCAAGTCGACCCTCATGAAGGTCCTGTCCGGCGTGTACCCGTACGGCACCTACAGCGGCGAGATCGTCTACGAGGGCGAAGAGGTCCGCTTCAAGGACATCAAGCAGTCCGAGCAGGCCGGCATCGTCATCATCCACCAGGAGCTCGCGCTCATCCCCGAGCTGTCGATCACCGAGAACCTGTTCCTCGGCAACGAGCCCGGTCGCTTCGGGGTCATCGACTGGACCAGCGCCCAGCTCCGCGCGCAGGACCTGCTCGCCCGCGTCGGCCTCGACGAGGACCCGGACACGCAGATCAAGAACCTCGGTGTCGGCAAGCAGCAGCTCGTCGAGATCGCGAAGGCCCTGCACAAGGACGTCAAGCTCCTCATCCTCGACGAGCCGACCGCCGCCTTGAACGAGAACGACTCGCAGCACCTGCTCGACCTGATCGTCGGGCTGAAGGCCAAGGGCATCGCGAGCATCATCATCAGCCACAAGCTCAACGAGATCGAGCAGATCGCCGACGAGATCACGATCATCCGTGACGGCAAGGCGATCGAGACGCTCAACGTGAAGGGCGACGGCGTCAACGAGGACCGCATCATCCGCGGCATGGTCGGCCGCTCGCTCGAGAGCCGCTTCCCGGACCGCACGCCGAAGATCGGCGAGGTGTTCTTCGAGGTGAAGAACTGGACCGTCCAGCACCCGCAGGACGCCTCCCGCCTGGTCGCGAAGGGCTCGAACTTCCACGTCCGCCGCGGCGAGATCGTCGGCTTCGCGGGCCTGATGGGCGCCGGTCGCACCGAGCTCGCGATGAGCATCTTCGGCCGCTCCTACGGCAACTTCATCGACGGCCAGATCATCAAGGACGGCCGCGAGATCAAGATCGCGAACGTCCAGCAGGCGATCGCGAACGGTCTCGGCTACGTCTCCGAGGACCGCAAGGCCCTCGGCCTGAACCTGCTCGACACGGTGAAGCGCTCCACGGTCGCCGCCGACCTGCCGAAGATCTCGAAGGCCGGCGTCGTCGACTCCCTCGAGGAGTACGACGTCGCCGAGCGCTACCGCAAGATGCTCCGCACCAAGGTGCCGACCGTCGAGGAGAACGTCGGCAAGCTGTCCGGCGGGAACCAGCAGAAGGTCGTCCTGTCCAAGTGGATGTTCACCGACCCGGACCTGCTGATCCTCGACGAGCCCACCCGCGGCATCGACGTGGGCGCGAAGTTCGAGATCTACGGCATCATCCAGCAGCTCGCGGCACAGGGGAAGGGCATCATCCTCATCTCCTCCGAGCTCCCCGAACTCCTCGGCCTCTCCGACCGGATCTACACGATCTTCGAGGGCCAGATCACGGCTGACGTCCCCGCGGACCAGGCCGACCCCGAAACCCTCATGCGCAGCATGACCTCCGCGCGGAAGGGCGCACTGATCTCATGAAGAACCTGAAACTGCTCTTCGGCAAGGGCAACAGCATCGGCCAGTACGGCATGATCATCGCGCTCATCGCGATCCTGATCCTGTTCTCGATCCTGACGAACGGGCTCATCCTCGAGCCGACGAACATCATCAACGTGTTCCTGCAGTACTCCTACATCCTCATCCTGGCGCTGGGGATGGTCATGGTGATCATCGCGGGACACATCGACCTGTCGGTCGGTTCGGTCGCGGCGTTCACCGGCATCATCGTCGCCCAGTCGATGGCGCAGTGGAACTTCCCGGCGTGGGCCGCGATCATCCTCGGCCTGGCCGTGGGTGCGGCGGTCGGTGCCTGGCAGGGCTTCTGGGTGGCGTTCGTGAAGGTCCCGGCCTTCATCGTGACCCTCGCCGGTCAGCTCATCTTCCGCGGTGCGAACCAGATCATCGGCAACTCGACCTCGCAGCCCGTCCCGAGCGACTACGCGCAGATCGGCTCCGGCTTCCTGCCCGACTTCGGTCCGGACTTCGGGTTCTCGAACGGCACGCTCATCCTCGGCATCGTCACCTGCCTCGTGCTGGTCTTCCTCGAGTTCCGCGGTCGCCAGCGTCGCAAGAAGATGCAGGCCGAGGTCGTCCCGCTCTGGGTCTCGATCGTCCGCACGGGCATCCTGGTCGCCGTCACGCTCGTCGCGACCTACCTGTTCGCCGCCGGCCCTGCCGGGACCTCGATCCCGATCGTCGCGATCATCCTCGGCGTCCTGACCATCGTCTACGGCTTCCTCACCAAGAACACGATCTTCGGCCGCCAGGTCTACGCGGTCGGTGGCAACGCGAACGCCGCCGTCCTGTCGGGTGTCAGCGCCCGCAAGGTCAACTTCTTCGTCATGATGAACATGTCCGTCCTGGCGGCCGTCGCCGGCATGGTCTTCGTCGGCTACTCGGGTGCCTCGGGCCCCGCCGACGGCACCGGCTGGGAGCTCGACGCAATCGCCGCCGTGTTCGTCGGTGGCGCCGCGGTCGCGGGTGGCATCGGTACGATCTCCGGGTCGATCATCGGTGGTCTCGTCATGGCCCTGCTGTCCAACGGTCTGTCGCTGGTGGGCCTCGAGTCCAACCGCGTCCAGATCATCCGCGGTCTCGTCCTGCTCGTCGCCGTCGCCTTCGACGTCTACTCGAAGTCGCAGGGGCGTCCGTCCCTGATCGGCGGAATGTTGAAGCAGTTCCAGCGGAAGGACACCGAACAGAACACGGTGGCCGCGCAGCAGCCGCGGACCATCGAGGACCAGCCCGAGAAGGTCAACGTCCAGTAACACGTGGCGGGCGGCCGCTCCGGTGACCGCCCGCACGATCCCTGCACCACACAGCACCACTCCTCAACGAAGAGAAAGCAATCTCATGCGCAAGAAGCTCATCGCCGGCATCGGCCTGGCACTCGTCGCGGGTCTCGCCCTCAGCGGCTGCTCGGCCCGCGGCAACTCGGACGCCGGCTCGGACTCCTCCGGCGGCGCCTCGAACGTCCAGATCAAGAAGGGCGACCTGATCGGCGTCGCGCTCCCCGCCAAGACCTCGCAGAACTGGGTGCTCGCTGGTGCCGCGTTCGAGAAGTCGATCGAGGACGCCGGCTTCAAGGCCGACATCCAGTACGCCAACGCCGGCAACCCGGTCCCGGACCAGCAGGGCCAGATCCAGTCGATGGTCACCAAGGGCGCGAAGGCGATCATCATCGGTGCCGCCGACGGTTCGCAGCTCGGCACGCAGGTGCAGGCCGCCAAGAAGTCCGGCGCGGTCGTCATCGCCTGGGACCGCAACATCCTGAACACCGACAACGTGGACTACTACGTGGCGTTCAACAACTTCAAGGTCGGCCAGCTGCAGGGTCAGGCCCTGCTCGACGGACTCAAGGCCAAGAAGCCCAACGGCCCGTACAACATCGAGCTCTTCTCCGGCTCGCCCGACGACGCCAACGCGAAGGTCTTCTTCAACGGCGCCATGGACGTGCTCCAGCCGAAGATCGACGACGGCAC